>NZ_JBFUCI010000048.1:0-22444 GCF_056405335.1 Variovorax sp. P1_H12_2 | reverse complement strand
GTGCTGGTCGCCGTGACCACGCTGAGCTTCGACATCGCGGTGCTGGAACTGCTGCTGCCGCTGCTGGCCGGCGCCACCGTCGTGCTCGCCACCCGGGAGCAGGCCGTCGACGGAGAGGCGCTCCGGACCCTGATCGACCAGGCCCGCGCCACCGTGATGCAGGCGACGCCGGCGACCTGGCGCATGCTGATCGATGCCGGCTGGACCGGCTCGTCGTCGTTCAAGGCGCTGGTCGGTGGCGAGAGCCTCGGCCCGCACCTGGCCGAGCAGCTCTCGGAGCGAACCGGCGAGCTCTGGAACATGTACGGTCCGACCGAAACCACGGTCTGGTCCACCTGCTGGAAGGTGCCCTCGCGGCCGCAGACCATCTCGATCGGCCGGCCGATCGCCAACACCCGCGTCCACGTGCTCGATGCACAAGGCCATCGATGCCCGGCCGGCGTCTCCGGTGAGATCTTCATCGGTGGCGACGGCGTCACGTCGGGCTACCTGCACCGACCCGAATTGACCGCCGAGCGCTTCATCCCCGACCCGTTCAGCCCGGACCCGCAGGCGCGTCTTTACCGGACCGGCGACCGCGGGCGCTGGCGCCACGACGGCCTGCTCGAGCACCAGGGACGGCTCGACTTCCAGGTGAAGGTGCGCGGCCATCGCATCGAGTTGGGCGAGATCGAAGCACGCCTGCAATCGCACCCGAACCTCGCGCAATGCCTGGTCATCGCGCGCGAAGACCGCCCCGGGGACGCCAGGCTGGTGGCCTATGTCGTTGCGCGCGACGGGGCGCTCGACACGCCGGCGCTGAGGGATCACCTGAGGGTCAGCCTGCCCGACTTCATGCTGCCCCAGTACTACGTCGCGCTCGAAGCCCTGCCCCTGCTGCCCAACGGGAAGATCAACCGGCATGCGTTGCCCGCGCCCAGGATCGAGCAGCGGTCGGTTGCCGCTGCAGGCCACGCCCCTTCCACGCCTGCGGAGATGGCGCTGGCCGGGATCTGGAGCGAACTGCTGGCGGTGGACGGCACCGAGATCTCCCGGCTCGACAACTTCTTCGACCTGGGCGGCGACTCCCTGCAGGTCGGCCGGGTCGTCGTCGCCTTCCAGCGCGCCAGCGGCGTCCGGCTGGAAGCCCGCCGCATGATCTTCGAATCCCTGGCCCAACTCGCCAACGGCATCGAGTTGTCCGAGCACTCACCGGTTCAGGCGGAAGAGGCCAAGGGGTGGTTCAAGCGCTTGTTCAAGCGCGGACCCTAGCCTTGCTCAGGCCGCGCCGATGCCCGCCACGAGGTGGTCGACCGGCTGACCGCCCCTGAGCGCCGCCGTGAAGGCCAGCATGCGATCGATCGGCACCCGCGCGCGGCGCCCGAGCGCCGGCTCGACATGCACCTCGCCCGCCCCGGTCTCGAGCACGTGCGCCAGGCCGGCCAGGCCGTTCATCGCCATCCAGGGACAGTGGGCGCAGCTCTTGCACGTCGCCGCGTTGCCGGCGGTGGGCGCCGCGATGAAGGTCTTGCCCGGATTCAGCGTGCGCAGCTTGTGCAGCATGCCGCTGTCGGTGGCGACGATGAACTCGGTCGCGTCCAGGCGCTGCGCCGCGCTCAGGATGGCCGAGGTCGACCCGACCGCGTCGGCCAGCGCGATGACATCGGCCGGCGCCTCGGGATGCACCAGCACCCGGGCCGCCGGGTGGGCCTGCTTCAGCAGCTCGAGTTCGAGCGCCTTGAACTCGTCGTGCACGATGCAGGCGCCGCCCCAGCTCAGCATGTCGGCGCCGGTCTCGCGCCGGATGTAGTCGCCCAGGTGCCGGTCGGGCGCCCAGAGAATCTTGCGCCCCTGCGCCGTCAGTGCCCGCACCACGTCCAGCGCGCAACTCGACGTCACCACCCAGTCGGCCCTCGCCTTCACGGCGGCGCTGGTGTTGGCATAGACGACGACCGTGCGGTCGGGATGCTGCGCGCAGAAGCGATCGAAGTCGTCCGCGGGGCATCCGAGGTCGAGCGAACAGGTGGCGTCCGGATCGGGCATCAGCACCCGCTTGTCGGGCGACAGGATCTTGGCGGTCTCGCCCATGAAGCGCACCCCCGAGACCACCAGCGTGCGCGCCGCATGGTCGCGGCCGAAGCGCGCCATCTCGAGCGAATCGCTGACGAGGCCGCCGGTTTCCTCGGCCAGGTCCTGCAGGTCGGGATGAACGTAGAAGTGGGACACCATCACCGCATCGCGCTCGCGCAGCAGGCGGCGGATGCGATCCTTCAGCGCGAGGCGCTCCGCGGCGCCCGGCTCGGGTGCCACGCGGGCCCACGCGTGGCGCGTTTCGCAGGCGGCGCCGCCGGCGGCGGCGACCGGCTGCTCGTAGTCGACGTCGATCAGCGGAAGCTCCATGGTCAGCGTCATGATCAAGCCTCCCGGAACCGCATCGAGAAATCGATCGCCTTGACGTCCTTGGTCAGGGCCCCGATCGAGATGCGGTCGATGCCGGTCTCGGCCAGCGCGCGCAGGCCGTCGAGCGTCACGCCGCCGGAGATCTCCAGCAAGGCACGGGCATCGCCGAGCGCATCATTGCGACGCACGGCTTCGCGAAGCGCGGGCAGGTCCATGTTGTCCAGCAGCACCATGCGGGCCCCGTCGGCCAGCACCTGGTCGAGCTGCGCCAGGGTCTCGACCTCGATCTGCACGAACGTCGCGCGGCTCGCGACCTCGGCCGCGGCACGCAAGGCGGCGCTGACGCCACCGGCCGCGACGATGTGGTTCTCCTTGATCAGCACGGCATCGTAGAGACCGATGCGGTGATTGACGCCGCCGCCGATGCGCACCGCGTACTTCTGCGCCAGGCGCAGGCCGGGCAGCGTCTTGCGCGTGTCGACGATCTGCGCCCGCGTGCCGCGCACGGCTTCGACATGGACCGCGGTCTTGGTCGCCACCGCGCTGAGCAGCTGCAGGAAGTTGAGCGCGGTGCGCTCGGCCGTGAGCAGCGCCCGGGCAGCGCCCGAGATTTCGAGCACGGTCTGGTCGGCCGCGCAGCGGTCGCCTTCCGCGACATGCCACACGATCCGAGCGCCGGGGTCCAGGTGGCGGACCACCGCCTCGACCCAGGGCGCCCCGCACAGCACGGCGGACTCGCGGGCCAGCACCCGCGCCTCGGCGCGGCGATCGGAGGCAATCAGCGAGGCCGTGAGATCGCCGCTGCCAACATCTTCATCGAGGGCCCGCAGTGCATCGGCGCGCACCACGGCGGCCCATTCGGCGGAAGAAAAATCGAGAGTACTGTCCATCTTCATCATCGGTCGCGAGGCCGCGCACATGCAGCGAATGGCCGCGATCGTAGCAGCGATGCCGACGCGGTCGCCTCGCCTAAATGCACGCGGGCGTAGCGCAAGAGTCGGTTATGGTCGCCCGTTTGTCATCCGAGCCAAGAGCGAAGACCTGTGATTTTTCATGAATTCGATGTCCTGATCGTCGGCAGCGGGCTGGCCGGCCTCAGCACCGCATTGCACCTGGCGCCCACGCATCGGGTGGCCGTCATCACCAAGCGCGCCCTGCAGGACGGCGCCAGCCAGTGGGCGCAGGGCGGCATCGCCGCGGTGCTGGCCGAAGGCGACAGCGTCCAGTCGCACGTCGACGACACGCTGGTCGCCGGCGCGGGCCTCTGCGACCTGGCCGCCACGCGCTTCGTGGTCGAGCATGCGCCCGAGGCCATTGCCTGGCTGCGCGCACTCGGCGTGCCCTTCTCGCTCGAAGACGGCGAGCTGCATCTCACGCGCGAAGGCGGCCACAGCCAGCGCCGCATCGTGCATGCGGCCGACGCCACCGGMGCGGCGGTGCAGCGCACGCTGATCGAGCAGGTGCGGCGCACGCCCAGCATCACGCTGTTCGAGCAGCACACGCTGGTCGACCTGATCACCGGCCGCAAGCTCGGGCGGACCGACAACGCCTGCCTCGGCCTCCATGCGCTGGACGAGGCCACCGACGAGGTGCTGACCTTTCGCGCCCCGCACACCGTGCTGGCCACCGGCGGCGCCGGCAAGGTCTATCTCTACACGAGCAACCCCGACACCGCCACCGGCGACGGCATTGCTGCGGCCTGGCGCGCGGGCTGCCGCGTCGCGAACATGGAGTTCATCCAGTTCCATCCGACCTGCCTGTACCACCCCGATGCCAAGTCCTTCCTGATCAGCGAGGCGGTGCGCGGCGAAGGCGGGCGGCTCCTGCTGCCGGACGGCACCCGCTTCATGCCCGCGCACGACGAGCGGGCCGAACTCGCGCCGCGCGACATCGTGGCGCGCGCCATCGACTTCGAGATGAAGAAGCACGGCCTCGACTGCGTGCACCTCGACATCTCGCACCAGAGCCCGGCCTTCCTGCAGGAACACTTTCCGAACATCCTGGCGCGCTGCGCCGAGCTGGGCATCGACATCACGCGCGAGCCCATTCCGGTGGTGCCGGCCGCGCACTACACCTGCGGCGGCGTGCTCACCGACCTCGCGGGACGCACCGACGTGCCCGGCCTCCACGCCATCGGCGAGACCGCCTGCACCGGGCTGCACGGCGCCAACCGGCTGGCCAGCAATTCGCTGGTCGAGTGCATGGTGTTCGCGCGCGCCGCCGCGCAGGCCATCGCCGAGGCGCCGCAACGACCGCGCGCCGAGCTGCCGGCCTGGGACGACAGCCGCGTCACCGACGCCGACGAGACCGTGGTCATCTCGCACAACTGGGACGAGCTGCGGCGCTTCATGTGGGACTACGTGGGCATCGTGCGCACCAACAAGCGGCTCGAGCGGGCTGCGCACCGCATCGCGCTGCTGCAGGGCGAGGTGCAGGAGTTCTACGGCCACTTCCACGTCACGCGCGACCTGCTGGAGCTGCGCAACCTGGTGCAGGTCGCCGATCTGATCGTGCGCTCGGCCCAGGCCCGGCGCGAAAGCCGCGGGCTGCACTTCAGCCGCGACTATCCGGCGCTCGCCGCGCCGGCGGCACCGACCATCCTCGTGCCGCCCGCGGGCTGACACCTTCATCTTTTCTTGCACAAAGAAAGAACTTTCAAGCCATGTTCCGCACCCTGCTCAAGTCCAAGATCCACCGTGTCGCCGTCACCGACTGCGAGCTGCACTACGAAGGCTCCTGCGCCATCGACGAAGACCTGCTCGACGCCGCCGGCATGGCCGAGAACGAACAGGTCCACATCTGGAACATCAACAACGGGGAGCGCTTCGTGACCTAYGCGATCCGCGGCGAGCGYGGCACCGGCATCATCTCGGTCAACGGCTCGGCCGCKCGGCGKGCMGCSGTGGGCGACCTGATCATCATCGCGGCCTTCGGCCTGGTGCCSGAGGAGCAGGTGGCGGCGCATCGGCCGARGCTGGTCTTCGTCGACGACGCCAACCGCATCAAGGAAGAGCGCGCCCASATCCCSGTGCAGGCCGCCTCGGGCGAAGCCGTCGCGGCCTGACATCGGGAGCAAGCGGACATGACATCCCTCCCCGCCGCCGATGCAGCCACCCCCTACGGCACCCTGCCCCCGGCCTCGCCGCCGGCGGCCCGCAAGCCGCTGAGCCTGCCGCGCCTGGCCGACATGCATGCGCGCGGCGAGAAGATCGTCATGCTGACCGCCTACGACGCCACCTTCGCGGCCGTGGCCGATGCCGCGGGCGTCGAGTGCCTGCTGGTCGGCGACTCGCTGGGCATGGTCTGCCAGGGGCTTCCGAGCACCGTGGGCGTGTCGCTCGACACCATGCGCTATCACACGGAGAGCGTGGCGCGCGGACTGCGCCGCACCCAGGGCACGGCGTGGCTCATCGCCGACCTGCCCTTCGGCAGCTACCACGCGTCGCGCGAGCAGGCACTGCACAGCGCCACGCAGCTGATGCAGGCCGGCGCGCACATGGTCAAGCTCGAAGGCGGCGGCTGGACCACCGAGACCGTGCGCTTCCTCGTCGAGCGCGGCATCCCGGTCTGCGCCCATCTCGGCCTGACGCCGCAAACCGTGCATGCCCTGGGCGGCTACCGCGTGCAGGGCAAGGGCAGCGAGGCCGCGGCGCTGCTCAAGCAGCAGGCCCATGCGCTGCAGGACGCGGGCGCCGCGATGCTGGTGCTCGAGATGGTGCCCGCCGCGCTGGCGACCGAACTCACGAACGAACTGCGCCATTGCGCGACCATCGGCATCGGCGCCGGCCGCGGCACCGCGGGCCAGGTGCTGGTGCTGCACGACATGCTGGGCGTCGGCCTCGGCAAGCTGCCGAAGTTCGTGCGCAACTTCATGGCCGATGCGCCGGGCATCGCGCAAGCCATGCAGGCCTACGTGCGCGCCGTCAAGGACGCCAGCTTCCCCGACGACTCCCTCCACGCCTGGTAGGCACACGACCATGCACATCGCCCGCACCATTCCCGAACTGCGCGACCACCTGGGCCGCTACCGGCGCCCCGCCTTCGTCCCCACCATGGGCAACCTGCACGACGGCCACCTGGCCCTGGTGCGGCAGGCGAAGCCGCTGGGCGACGTCACCGTGGCCAGCATCTTCGTCAACCGGCTGCAGTTCCTGCCGCACGAAGACTTCGACACCTACCCGCGCACCTGGGACAGCGACTGCGAGAAACTGCGCTCGGCCGGCTGCGACCTTCTGTTCGCGCCCGACGAAAAGGCGCTCTACCCCGAACCCCAGACCTGCAAGGTGCACCCCGACGGCGCGCTGGCCGACATCCTCGAAGGCCATTTCCGGCCCGGCTTCTTCGTCGGCGTCTGCACGGTCGTGATGAAGCTCTTCGCCTGCGTGCAGCCCCGCGTGGCCGTGTTCGGCAAGAAGGACTACCAGCAGCTGATGGTCATCCGCCACATGGTGCGCCAGTTCGCGCTGCCGATCGAGGTCGTCGGCGGCGAGACCCGCCGCGCGGACGACGGGCTGGCGCTGTCTTCGCGCAACGGCTACCTGGGCGACGCCGCACGCGCAGAGGCCGTGCAGCTGTCGCAGGCGCTGCAATCGATGGCCGCGGCCGTGCGCGCGGGCGAGCGCGACTTCGGCGCCATCGAGGCGCGCGCCATGCAGGCCCTCAGCGCGCGCGACTGGCAGCCCGACTACATGGTGCTGCGCCGCCGCTCGGACCTGCAGGCGCCGACGGCCGGCGAGCCGCTGGTGGCGCTGGCGGCGGCGCGGCTGGGCAGCACGCGCCTGATCGACAACCTCGAGATCGACGGCGTCGAATCCCTCACAGCCCCAGGACAAACCGCCTGATCTCCGGGTGCGCCAGCACGTCGGCTGCGCGCTGCAGCTCGACCTCCGGTCCTGCGGCCGACACCTCGTCCATGGCGCTGTCGTACTGATCTACCTGCGCCGCGAGCATGCATTCACAATGGCGCGATGCGCATGGAATGGAGCGACCTCCGGATCTTCTTGGCCATTGCGAAGGAAGGCTCGCTCGGCGCCGCCGCGCGCCTGCTCGGCCAGAGCCAGGCCACGGTGGGCCGAAGGCTCCGTGCGCTCGAGGAGGCCATCGGGCAGCCGCTCTTTCTCAGAACGGATGACGGCTTCGTACTGACCGATGAAGGCGCCTCGGTCCTGCCCCGGGCCGAGCGCATCGAGGGAGAGACCCTCGCGCTCCAGCGTGAACTGTCGGGCAGGGATCCGGAACTCGAAGGACTGATCCGCCTCTCGTCCTCGCACTGGTTCGGCGAGCACCTTCTCACGCCGGTGCTCGCGGAGTTTGCGGCTCGCCAACCGGGCGTGGTGGTCGAACTGATCACGAGCGCACGGGCCTACAGCCTCCTGCGACGGGAGGCCGACCTGGTCTTTCGGGTCTACCCGTTCGACGATGCGGAGATCGTGTCCCGTCGACTGATGAGCATCTCCTATGCGGCCTATATGCGGGCAGGCGCCAGACACCCGGCTGCGGGCGACGGCGCCGGGACGGCCCTGGTCACGATGGACCTGGCCTCTGGCGCAACGTCCGATGCGGCCTGGCTGAAAGCGATCCTTCCGAACGCCACCGTGATCGCACGAAGCAACAATCGCGACGTTCAGGCGAGGATGTGCGCACTGGGCGCAGGCCTGGCCGTGCTGCCCCGCCCGCTCGGCGACTCGTTCGCCCAGCTGGAGCGGGTCGACCTCGGCGACGAGCCACCGAGCCGCGACACCTGGCTGGGCTATCACCGCGACATGCGACGCCAGGCCAGACTGCAAGTGCTGCTCAACCTGCTGATCGCACGCCTGGCCAACTGAGCCACGCGCAATCAGCCGCCGCGACCGGCTACCACCGAACTCCGAAGCCCACGCAGATCGCCACGACGGCGATCAAGCCGGCCAACACGAACTTGGTCATGCGATCCCTCGGAGGGGGACGCTTCTTGGGCTCGTGGGTCATGTCCGCGCGATTCAAGGGTGAGAAGCTGCTGAAGCTCTGGGGGTCGGTCGAGGGAGGCTGCATGTAAACAATTGTGTTCATCATCCCTACAGGCTCCAAGGAATAAATGCACACCTAAGTACCCATTATTGAAGCCCCGCTTGAGATGCCGCTCCGGGAAAAAGCGGAGGGACGATCCGGAAGAAACGTGAACTTTTTCATCACTTACCTCTGGATCGTTTGCTTTTTTGTAGACATAATTGGTTACATGACGGACAGCAACACAACCCGCGGATGGTGGAACAACGACGTCGACCCGACCGAGCGCATGGCCCTGAGCCAGGCTCACCGGGAACGCACGCGAGCGCAACACGCCGCCGGCTGGCGACGCAACATCGCGCTCGGCGTCCTGCTCGTGGCCGTGCCGGTCCTGATTCGCGTATTGACCTCCGGATGACGGCTGATTCCTACCCAGCGCCGGTGCCCTTGGGCATCGCCCAGCTGCGTAGGATTGCCCTGGAACTGCGCCTGCGAGCGCTGCGCGGCCAACCGAACGCCGACGCCGTCGCCGACGCACTGGATTCCGTGATCCGGGCGCGGCATGCCGCACGCGCCCGCAAGCGTCACGAGCCGGAGCGAAGACCGCTCTGACCGGCCCGCAACCCCTCCGGGCGATCGCCTCGGACTTGAACGCGCACCTGGCAGTGGCTGCTAGGTGCGGTCTCCCGCCTCGTGGCCGAGCATGTCGCCGAGCAGGCGCGCCACCGCCGTCGCCTCGGCCGCGGTGTCGAAGAGGGTCTCGCGGCCGGCGCACTGCCCCCGCAGACGAGACAGGAATGAAGGGTCTTCGTGCGCGCGCCGCATCAGCCCCGCCAGGGCCGAAGCATTGCCCGCCTCGAAATAGCCGTCGTAGTCACGCCCCAGCAAGCCGACGTTGCCGTCGATCCGGCTCGCCAGGACCGGGACCTGCGCCCGCACCGCCTCGATGACCACGTTGGCGCCGCCCTCGAGCCGGCTCATGTGCACCAGCGCCCGTGCGCTCGCCATCCATTGCCGCGCCACGGGTTGCGGCAGGCCGCCAAGCCAGCGGTAGTCCGGGCATTCGTCCATCGTCAGGCGCGCCTGGTCACCCAGCGCCGCATCCAGTGCGTTGCCGATGTGGACGATGCGAATGCCCGTACCCCGGAGCTGTCGCGCCGCCAGCATCAGCGTCAGCGGGTCCTTTTCGCTGCGCAAGTGCCCCACGGCAACGAAGTCGCAAGGGTAGGCGGCCGGTTCGACGCACGACACACGAGGCGCCGACTGGACGATCACGCGCGCCTTCGCCTGGTCGGCCGGGGACAGGCCGCGGATGGCCTCTTGCTGCAGAACCACGATGTGACTGGCACACTGCAGCGAATGCTGCGCTGCCGCGTCCGACGCCAGGTTGCCGTACAGGTCGGTGCCGGTCAGCACCAGCGCCAGGGGCCGCTTCGGATAAGCTTTCCGGAATCGCGCAATGGAGTCGGCCGAGCGACGCGCATGCAGGGCGATCATGGCCCTCGCGTCCTCGCCGTCCCATTGCTGCACGATGGTGGTCGGCGCCCGCGCCGACAGGAACTCCCGCCATCGCGCGGCCGTGTGCCAATTCCCGTTGTTGCTTGATTCGACCGCCGGCGACACGATGACCACAGGAGACTCGTTCATGCCAGCCATGGTGCCACGACCCGCGATCGAAGCGAAGGATGCCCGCCGCCTGGGCGGACAAGCGCTGTCGGACGCCATGCGGGACAGTCGTCGCCGCACGCTGTCGCTCGTCGACGACCTGTCCGATGCGCAGTGGCAGGTTCCCCACCAGAACGGCATCAACCCCATCCCCTGGGAGCTTGGCCATCTGGCCTGGTTCGGCGAGTTCTGGATGCTTCGAGGCCCGCACCATGCGGGCGACGACGGCTGGGTCCGGGCGGCGCTGCCGGCTCGGATCGCCGGCCCAGACACCCTCTTCGACTCCGCCCGGCTCGCGCACGCCCTGCGCTGGCAAGCGCCGTTGCCTTCGCGCCAGGAGGTGGGCGACATGCTGGCCGCCCAGCTGGAGGCTTGCATCCAGGCCTTGCCGGACGGCGACGACGATGACGCGCTGTACTTTCATCGCCTGGCCCTGTTCCATGAGGACATGCATCGCGAAGCCTTCACCTGGATGAGCTCGGCGCTCTGCTATCCCGCACCTGCGGGCACAGGGCTGGCACCGGTTCCCCACGGCAGCCCGATCAAGGTCCCGGGTGGGAGCGTTCGCATCGGTTGGCCTCCGGATCGCCGCGGCTTTGCGTTCGACAACGAAGGGCCGAGCCGCGTCGAGGCGCTGGAAGCCTTCGAGATCGACGCGCGGCCGGTGACGGCGGGCGAGTTCCTGCGCTTCGTCGAGGCCGGCGGCTACAACGAGCCGGCGTATTGGCCGGGCATGGCGGGCGCGTGGCGTGCCACGGCCGCGCGGGGACATCCCGAGCGCTGGCGACTGCACGAGACGGCGGCAGGCAAAGCGTGGCAAGTGCGCTGGTTCGACCGCTGGCTCCCGCTGGACCCCGATCTGCCGGTCATCCACGTCAATGCCTTCGAAGCCGAAGCCTACTGCGCGTGGGCAGGCCGAAGGCTGCCGCGCGCGGCGGAGTGGGAGCATGCCGCGGCGCTGCTCGGCCTGGCGTTCCATTGGGGCGCCAGCGTCTGGGAATGGACCTGCGACGCCTTCCAGCCGTACCCCGGCTTCAAGGCCGGTCCGTACACGGACTACTCCCAGCCCTGGTTCGGCGACCACCGCGAGTTGCGCGGCGGCGCTTTCGCGACGCACGAGCGGATGCACGACCTGCGCTACCGCAACTTCTTCATGCCGCATCGGGCAGACATCTTTGCGGGGTTCCGAACGGCTTCGTGAAGACAACATCCACGGAAAACCACGATGAAGCCCACAGCCATCCTCATTGCTCTCTCGCTCGTCTCGTGGGCTGGCGCACAGGCGCAGCCCAGCACGCGCGCGGCGGCTGCCCCGGGCAAATCCTGGAGCGTCGGCACACTGCCCGCCATGGCCCTCACCGAGGGCGAAGTGGAAAGGGTCGACAAGGAGCACGGCGAAGTCGTCATCAATCACGGCGACCTGCCCAACCTCGGCATGCCCCCGATGACCATGGGCTTCGCCGTGGCCGACAAGCGGATGCTGGACCGGCTCAAGCCGGGCGACAAGGTGCGATTCAACGCGGAGAGCAGGAAGGGCGAAGCGACGGTGACTTACATCGAATCGGCCCGCTGACCGCCATCACCCTGCGTACCTCCTTTCCGGCTGTCAGTCGTCCAGCCTGGCCGTTCGCAACCGGAGGGAGTTGGCGATGACGCTCACCGACGACAACGCCATGGCGGCTGCCGCCACGACCGGCGACAGCAGGATGCCGAAGAAGGGATAGAGCACGCCGGCCGCCACCGGAATGCCGAGCACGTTGTAGCCGAAGGCGAACCAGAGGTTCAGGCGGATGTTGCCCATCGTCGCGCGCGACAACTGGCGCGCCTTCACGATGCCCATGAGGTCTCCGTGCAGCAGCGTCACACCCGAGCTCTCCATGGCCACATCGGTTCCGGTGCCCATGGCGATGCCCACGTCCGCCGCAGCCAGTGCCGGCGCATCGTTCACGCCGTCTCCCGCCATCGCGACGACGCGGCCTTCGGCCTTCAATCGCTGCACCACCGAGGCCTTGTCCTCCGGAAGCACCTCGGCCACGACCTCGTCGATGCCCAGCTCCCGGCCGACCGCCTGCGCCGTCGTCCTGCCGTCGCCGGTGAGCATGACCACGCGAACATGTGCCTTTCGCAGCGCGGCGATGGCCTGGGCCGTGCTCGCCTTGATCGGGTCCGCGATGCCAACGAATCCGGCCAGGCGGCCATCGATGCCGACGAAGATGACCGTGGCCGCCTTGGCACTGACCGCCTCGGCGGCCTTGGCCAGCGAGGCGACCTCGATGCCGCTTTCCGCCAGGAACTTGGCGCTGCCGCAGACGATGCGGGCGCCGTCCACGACACCGACCACGCCCTTGCCCAGGGGCGAGTCGAAGTCGGCCACGGGCAAGAGCGCAAGCTCGCGCTCCAGGGCGTCGGCCACGATGGCCGCAGCCAGGGGATGCTCGCTGGCCCGCTCCACGCTGGCCAGCTTCTGAAGGACATCGCCGGCCTCGAAGCCTTCCACCGGCTGCACGGTCACGACCTTGGGGCGACCCTCGGTCAATGTGCCCGTCTTGTCGACCACCAGCGTGTCGACCTTCTCCATCCGCTCCAGCGCTTCGGCATCCCGGATCAGCACGCCGCTCTGCGCACCACGCCCGACGCCGACCATGATGGACATCGGCGTGGCGAGCCCCAGGGCGCAGGGACACGCGATGATGAGCACCGCCACCGCCGCGATGAGCGCATACGAGAACGCCGGGCTGGGCCCCCACACGAACCAGGCGACGAAAGCGAGCGCCGCCACGGCGATCACCACCGGCACGAACCACCCTGCCACCTGGTCCGCCATGCGTTGAATCGGCGCGCGGCTGCGCTGCGCGGCGGCCACCATATGGACGATCTGCGAGAGCAGCGTGTCGGCTCCGACTTTCTCGGCGCGCATCACGAAGCCGCCGGTCTGGTTGAGCGTCCCCGCAGTGACTTTCGAGCCCGGCGCCTTGGCCACCGGCATCGGCTCCCCGGTGACCATCGATTCATCGACGGTGCCCTTGCCGTCGATCAGCTCGCCGTCGACCGGCACCTTTTCGCCGGGCCGCACGCGCAGCGATTCGCCCACCTGCACGGTCTCCAACGGAACGCGCTCGTCGGTCCCGTCGGCCTTCACGCGCACCGCCTCCTTCGGCGCCAGGTCGAGCAGCGCGCGGATCGCGCCCGAGGTCTTTTCCCTGGCCCGGAGTTCGAGCACCTGGCCGAGCAGCACCAGCACCGTGATGACCGCGGCGGCCTCGAAGTAGATGGCGACCGCGCCGTCAGGCCCCCTGAACTCGGCCGGAAAGACCTGCGGCATCAGCGTCCCCACGATGCTGTAGACCCAGGCCACGCCCGTGCCCAGCGCGATGAGGCTGAACATGTTCAGGCTGCGGTGCTTGACCGACGCCCAGGCCCGGACGAAGAAGGGCCACCCGGCCCAGAGCACGACCGGCGTTCCGAACAGAAGCTGGACCCAGTTCGAGGTCTGCTGCCCGATGAGGTGATGGATGTCCATCAGGTGCCCGCCCATCTCCAGCGCAAAGACCGGGACGGTGAGCGCCAGGCCGACCCAGAAGCGTCGCGTCATGTCGCGCAACTCGGGGCTCTCTCCGGTTTCGGTCGTGGCCACGACCGGCTCGAGCGCCATGCCGCAGATCGGGCAGTTCCCCGGGCCCATCTGCCGCACCTGAGGGTGCATGGGGCAGGTGTACTCGATGTCCTTCGCGCCCGCCTTCGGCGCCTGGCTCGGCTGGGACGGCGCGTGGCCGGCGTGCATGCCATGGCCATGGTGACCGTGATGGCCCATGGGGTCGGGCATCTTGGCCGCGTCGAGCTTGGACGTGGTGTCGGGCGTCATTGGCATCTTCGTTCCAGCAATAGTGATGCTGAAGTCTCCACCTTCCCATGGCGGGAAGGTCAAGCCCCAGGACGGCTTTCGCCCGCTTCAGTCCCGAGGCTGCGCGGATGCCGCTACTTGGCGGCGGGCGGCCGCGCGGCCTCCCGGTCCACCATCATCTGCATCATCATTTCCATCATCTCCATGCGCTGCACCATGTCGGTGTGCATGGACGGACCGCCGGGCATCGATGACTTGCCGCCCATCTGGCCCTGCATCGGCATGCCGCCGCCCATCTGGCCCATCATCGCCATGCCGTCCTGCATGGCCTTCATATGGACATTCATCAACGCGGCACGCTCCGCGGGCGTCTTGGCGGCCATCATCTTCTGGTGCATCTCCTGCATCGTCTTCATCTGCTGGTCGAACYTTGCCGGGTCGACCTTCGGTGCGGATTCAGCCGCCGGGTGATGCGCGTCGTGCGCTTCCCCCTGCGGGGCCCCCGAACCAGAGAACGAGGAACAGCCGGCCAGCGTGACCGCCGCGGTCGTGACGAGCATGCTGATGAGCTTCATCGTGGTTCACCTTGTGACGCGAGCGCTCGGAAGCGCGCTCGATGTCACCAGCATGCGCGCGGAGACCCCCTGCGCCCTTGATGCAGATCAAACGGGTGGTCTCAGGGGCTGCCCTTGCCTATCCGCAGCAACAGCCGCTTCGCTGCGCTGCCGCAGGGCGGGAAGCGCCCTCGATGGCCACCGGGCTGTAGCCCGCTCCCTTGATGGCGTCGTTCAGCTGTTGCGCCGTTGCAGCGGCCGGCTCGATGTGCACCCGATGCGCGGCCAGGTCCACCTGGACTTTGGCGTCGCTGTCGATGCCGGCGACCGCCTTGCTGATGGTGCTCGCGCAGTGGCCGCAGGTCATGTCGTTGACTTCGAAGGTAATCATTGCTTGGCTCCAAAGGGAAGTACTTGAAGCGTTCAGTGTTAACCCTCCCATCATGGGAAGGTCAAGGCCCCCATTCATTTGTGGCCAAGATGCACCGGCGAATACAGGCTATGCACGCGAGCGCATGACGTCGGGCCGCCGACGCGCGAGACTGGCGGGCTGGCGCCTCACGGCGCATGCACAACCGGGCACCCCCATGAACCACTCTCAGACTTCCCCTATCGACAAAGACAGACTGAAGGCCTTGCCCAAGGCAGAGGTCCATGCGCATCTCGAAGGCTGCTTCGAAATCAGCTCTCTGGCGCAATGGGCAGCGCAAGCGGGCGTGCCCCTGCCCAGACCTCGCGAACGCTTGTTCGAGTTCGAAGGCCTGGCCGACTTCCTGCAGTTCCTCGACTGGGCGTGCGGCCTCGCGTCGACCCGCGAGCGCCTGGCCGAGTTGAGCTACAGCTACAGCAAGCGGCTCGCCGACAGCGGTGCAGGCTACGCGGACGTGATCGTCAACCCGACCCATTGGGAGGCGTGGCAGGGTCGCCTGCCCGACATGATCGACGCCATCGATGCCGGCTTCGCCGCCGCAGAACAAGACGGACTTCCGCCGGTGGGCCTGTGCGTGAGCCTGTTGCGTACGCAATCGGCCGACGCCGCGGCCGAACTGGTCGACACGCTGGTGGCCCTGCGACACCCGCGGGTCGTGGCACTCTCCATCGATGGCAACGAGGCTGCCGCCGGCCGCACGGGCCCGCGTTTCGCCCAGGCGTTCCGACGCGCGGGTGCGGCAGGGCTGCGCCGCACCGTGCATGCCGGCGAGTCCAGCGGCCCCGAGGGCGTTCGGGATGCCATCGAACTGCTCGGCGCCGACCGCATCGACCATGGCGTGCGCGCGATYGAAGATCCGGAGCTGGTTCGACTGCTGGTCGACCGGCAGATACCCCTGGGCATCTGCCCGACCTCCAACCTGACCTTGGGCGTCTACCCTCGCATCGAGGACCATCCCATCGACCGCCTGCGCCGTGCCGGCGTCGCCGTGTCCCTCAACACCGACGATCCGGCCTTGCTGGGGGCCAGCCTGGTGGGCGAGTACGCCATGTGCCGCAAGGCGTTCGGCTGGTCGGATGACGATCTTCGATCGCTGGCACGCCATTCGATCGATGCGAGCTTTGCCAATGCCGACGTCAAGGCACGGCTGAGAGAGGCGCTGTCGAACTGGTGAGAAGAGAAGAGGTGCCGTGAGATCATCGGCATGTCACCAGAGCAAGACTGCGCACACGGTGGACACGACGAGCCCTGTGACGACGGGAATCAGCAGCGCCCGCACCGCGGACAGCACCGGCACCCGCGCGAAGCCCGCAACCGCGATCAGCGAGGACCACGCAATCAGCGTGCCGCCGCCGGTCCACACGGCACCCATCTGGCCGACCGCGACCAGCGTCGCCGCGTCCATGCCGGCGGCGGGCGCCAGCGCCCCCGACAGGGTGCCGGTGAGGGGCAGGCCGGCAAAGCCGGAGCCGTCGATTCCGGTGATCATGCCCACGATCAGCACGCCGAAGGCGACGAAGGCGTGGTTGTGGGGGATCAGGTGCTGGCCGCTCTGGATCAGCTCGAACAACAGGTGCGGCGGCTTGGCGTCGGCCGCCATTCCGAGGATCGGGCCGGCGGTCTCGCCCGCGCCAATGAAGAAGAAGCCGGCGATCGGCAGCACCGAGCCCATCGCCTTGAAGGCGAACACGAACCCGTCGGTGATGTGGTCGGCGCTGACGTCGAGCATCTTGCGCGGGCCTTCGGCGGCCAGCGTCGCCAGGATCATCAGCATCGCCGCCATGCCGCCCACCAGCGTCGCCGCGGCACCGCCCTTGAGCTCGGGCAGCGACGGCACGACCTTGGGCATCACCATCGTCGCGATGACGGCCAGGAAGGCCAATGGCGTGAGGATGGCGAAGACCTTGGACCAGACGATGCGGCGTGCCGTCAACGCGTGCAGTGTCTTCTCGATCTGCGCATCGCTGAGGAAGGGCGCGTCGCGGCTGGTGCCGCGGGCGAGCTCCGCCTTGTCGAAGGTCCCGGCGGCTTCGAATTCGGCGCTGCGGCCATGGGTCGGCTGCCCCTGCCACTTCACGAGCAGGGCATTGCTGGCCGGCACGATGCGGTGCCGCAAGGACAGGTAGGCGATGAGCAGTGCGATGACGCCGGTGATCAGCGACAGCACCAGCGCGCGGTCGGCCACGATCGCGGCCGAGACACCGGCGGCGCGGGCACCGATCCCGGGGGCGACCCCGATCACGTAGTCCGACGACAGCGCCATGCCCTGGCCGGCGATGGCGACCGCCACGGCGCCGGCCAGCGGCGGCAGGCCAGCCGCGATGGCCGCGGGCAGCAGCACCGCCGACACCAGCGGAACGGCGGGGGTCGGCCAGAAGAACAGCGAGATCAGGTAGGTGATGCCGGCCAGCACGAAGTACGCGACATGCCCGTTCTTCATGATCGCGCGGAAAGGCTCGACCATGCGGATGTCCGACTGCAGCGCCTTCAGGGCATTGAGCAACGATGTCATCAAGGCGATGACCAGGAAGATGTTGAACAGCTCCTTGGCCGCGACGAAGCTCGCATTGAAGATGCTGCCGAGCGCCGCCACCGGACTGTGCGTCCAGGCGAGCGCGACGCAGAAGGTGGCGATGATCGACGGCACGACGACGTTGGCGCGGAAGATCATCGTCAGGACGATGGCGCCGACACCCAGCAGGTAGACCCAGTGGGCGGCGTTGATGCTGATGGAATCCATCTGTGAACCTCGTGGAGTTGGGGTTGTTCTGTAGAAGAAGACGCACTGAAACGGTATACAGTATTCCAACAATGCAAAGATCAGGCCATGGGGTAAACGCTCTGAGACGGCTTCCAGTGCGCCTGGATGGTGCGAAAGGCGCTCCGAAAAAGAGCATCCCTATAGGGAAACTCCCCTCTCAGGGTCGACGTGCGAATGGTTTCAGAGGGGCCGCCATGCTGCATTGCAAGATTGCTTTCTGGCCCGCGTTTTGCATACTGTATTAACTTATCACCACCTGGAGGTTTGCCATGTTCCTGCTTTCGCGCCGTATACCGGCACTTGTTCGACTCGTGCCGGCGCTCGCGATGGCGGCCGGACTGGTGGGCCTTTGCGGCCAGGCTGCCGCGCAGACCGCCAAGCCCCTGACCAAGGTGCGCTACGAGGAAGTGATCCGCTCGGTGCTGTATGTGCCGATGTACGTCGCCTTGAACCAGGGCTACTTCAAGGATGCCGGCCTGGACGTGGGGATGAAGACCTCGCAGGGCACCGACAAGGGCATGGCCGCGCTGTTGTCCGGCAGCGCCGACATCGTGCTGATCGGCCCCGAGGCCTCGATCTATGTGGCCAACAGCGAGTCGCCGGCCAAGCCGAAGATCTTCGCCGGCCTCACCGCGACCGACGGCTTCCTGCTGATGGCGCGCAAGCCGGTCAGCGGCAAGTTCGACTGGAACCAGCTCAAGGGCAAGTCGGTCATGGCCTTCCGTCCGGGCTCGAACCCCGACGTCTTCCTGGAAGCCGCCTTGCGCAAGCACGGCCTCGACCCGAAGAAAGACCTCAAGCTGGTCAGCAACATCGGTCCGGCCGCACGCACCGGCGCCTGGATGGCCGGCCAGAACGACTACGCGATCTTCCTGGAGCCGGAAGCCGGCAACCTCGAGAAAGACGGCAACGGCTACGTCATGGCCTCCATCGGCAGCGAAGTCGGTCCGGTCGACTACACCGTGTTCACCACCACCGACGTCTACATGCAGAAGAACCCCGAGGTGCTGCAGGCCTGGACCCAGGCCGTGGCGCGCGCCCAGCAGTACGTGCAGACGGCGCCGGCCGCCGACCTCGCCAGGCAGGTCGCCGAGTTCTTCCCCGGCATGTCGCAGCCCGAACTTGCCAGGGCCATCGAGCGCTATCGCGGCTACAAGCTGTGGAAGACCTCGCCGCTGGTGGAGAAGCCCGCCATCGAGCAACTGCAGGACATGCTCACGGCCAGCGGCGTGCTCGAAAGCGGCAAGCGCGTGAAGTACGAGCAGGTCGTCGTGACCGACTTCGCCAACAAGGCCAAGTGATGGCGGCGCCGGGCATTTCCGCGGCCGGGAGGCCGCGCATCGACGTGCGCAACGTCTCGCTGCGCTACTTCACGCTGCAGGGCGAGACCCAGGCGCTCGACAACATCTCGCTGGCGGTCGCGCCCGGCGAGTTCGTCAGCATCATCGGCCAGTCGGGCTGCGGCAAGAGCACGCTGCTGTCGATCATCGCCGGCATCCTCGATCCCTCGGCCGGCAGCGTGACCGTCGACGGCAAGCCCGTCACCGGTCCGTCGCCCAGCATCGGCTACATGCTGCAGCAGGACTACCTGTACGAATGGCGCAGCATCCTGGACAACGCGCTGCTCGGCGCCCAGATCCAGAAGCGCAACATGCGCGAGGCCCGCGAGCGCGCCATCCACCTGCTGCACAAGTGCGGCATGGGGGATTTCCTGCACCACTACCCGCGCCAGCTCTCGGGCGGCATGCGCCAGCGCGTGGCGCTGGCCCGCACGCTGGTGACCAATCCCGATGTCGTGCTGCTCGACGAGCCCTTCTCGGCGCTCGATTCGCAGACCCGCCTGGCGATTGCGGACGAGGTGGTCGAGGTGCTGCGCAGCGAAGGCAAGTCGGTGGTGCTGGTGACGCACGACATCGGCGAGGCGATCGCGATGACCGACCGCGTGGTGGTGCTGTCGCGCCGCCCGGGCCGCATCAAGTCGGAACACCTGATGGCCTTTCCCAGTCACGGCAAGCGGCCGACGCCCTTCGAGGCCCGCGCCCTGCCCGAGTTCAACACCTATTTCGGCACGCTCTGGGACGAGCTCGACGTGCACGTCGAAGGATGACCGTGAGCGCAGAGATGAACGCAACCCCCTCGATGACGATACCCGCCCCGGCCGCGACGTCGCAGCCCGCCACACCCGCCGTCAAGGCCGACAAGGCGCCCAGCGCGGCCTACGCGAAGTGGCTGGCCCGCCAGCGCCGCGAGAAGACGCTGGTGCTCGCCAGCCGGCTGCTGCTGCTCGCGGCCTTCTTCGGCCTCTGGGAACTGCTGGCCAAGACCAAGGTGGTCAACCCGATGCTCACCAGCTACCCGAGCGCACTGTGGCCGACCTTCGTCGACCTGCTGCTGCACGGCAACCTGGCGATGCACACCTGGGCCACCTTCAAGGCGACCCTGGTCGGCTTCGTGCTCAGCATGGTGTTCGGCGTCGCCATCGCGGCCGGCCTGTGGTGGTCGCGCTTCGCCAACAAGGTGCTCGACCCGTTCCTGGTGGTCGCCAACGCGATGCCGAAGATCGCCTTCGTGCCGATCTTCTACATCTGGCTCGGCTCGGAGTACTCGGTGTACGGCATGGCGGTCGCGATCGCGATCTTCGTGACGATCATGGTCGCCTACGACGGCTTCCAGGCGACCGACCCGAACAAGATCAAGCTGGCCACGACGCTGGGCGCGAGCCGCGCGCAGGTCCTGCGCATGGTGGTGCTGCCCGGCAGCGTGCCGACGCTCATCGCCGCACTCAAGATGAACATCGGCTTGTCGCTGGTCGGCGTGATCGTCGGCGAGTTCCAGTCGGCCAGCGAGGGCCTGGGTTTCCTGATCGTCAACGGCAGCCAGATCTTCAAGCTCAACATCGTGATGACCGCGATCGTGGTGCTGGCGTTGATGTCGGCGCTGATGTACCTCGTCATCGCCCGCGTCGAGAGCGCCCTGGCACGCCGCTACGGCTGAGCGCCCGCCAGCCCGAGGACACACGATGGAATTTCCCGCATGGATCGTCGACCGCGTCATCGCGCGGCAAGGCACGCTGCACCCCTACCCGCGCTTCGACGCGCGCCGCACCGCCTTCGTCGTGGTCGACCTGCAGAACTACTACACGCAGCCCGGCTTCATGGCCGAGTGCGCGCCGGCACGCGACACCTTCGGCAAGGTCAACCAGCTCGCCGCCGCGCTGCGCGAGGCTGGCGGCACGGTGATCTGGGTGCAGACCTGCTCGGACGGCGCCGACAGCTTCTGGTCGCACCACCACGCCTACATGCTGACCCCCGAGCGCAGCGCGCGCCGATTGCTCGAACTGGGACGCTCGCACGCCGGCTTCGCGCTCGCGCCGGGCCTGGACGCGCGCCCTGAAGACCCCCGCGTCGTCAAGCGCTGCTACAGCGCACTGGTGCCGGGCTCGTCATCGCTCGACGAAGTGCTGAAGGCGCGCGGCATCGAGACCGTGCTGATCGGCGGCACCGTCACCAACGTCTGCTGCGAGTCGACGGCACGCGACGCGATGATGATGAACTACGCCACCGTGATGGTCGAGGACGCGCTCTCGGCCATCACGCCGGGCGAGCATGTGCAGTCGCTGCACAACTGGATGCTGTTCTTCGGCGACGTGCTGACCGCGGACGAGGTCGGCACGCGCCTGCTGCCCTAGTCAGTTGAGGACAGAGCAAAAACTGCTTCGCAGTTTCTTGATCTGTCCCGCAAGGTCTCAGAAAGTCCCCGGGTAGGCCCCGCCATCGATCAGCAGGCTCTGCCCCGTGATGTAGCCCGCGTGCGCGGAGCACACGTACGCACAGAGAGCACCCACCTCCTCGGCGCGGCCGAAGCGGCCGGCCGGGTTGTTGCGGCCGCGCTCGTCCCACAGCTGCGCGAAGGCCTTGCCCTCGGTCTTCACCAACGCCTCGACGTGATGGCGCTGCGCATCGGTCGCGAACACGCCGGGCAGGATGTTGTTGATCGTCACGTTGTGGCGCACGGTCTGGCGCGCCAGACCGGCGACGAAGCCGACCAGCCCCGATCGCGCGCCGTTCGACAGCCCGAGTTCGGCCTGCGGCGTCTTCACGCTGCGCGAGACGATGTTGACGATGCGCCCGAAGCCGCGCTCGATCATCGGGTCGACCGTACGGCGGATCATCTCGATCGGTCCCAGCATCATGGCGTCGAGCGCGGCATGCCAGTCGGCCGTGGACCAGTCGCGAAAGTCGCCGGGCGGGCGGCCGTCGGCGTTGTTGACCAGGATGTCGGGCGACGGGCAGGCCGCCAGCGCGACATCGCGACCCGCGGCGGTGGTGATGTCGGCGACCACGAAGCGCAGGGGCGCGCCGGCCTCGGCCGACAGCTCGGCCGCCGCCTCGCGCAGCGTGGCCTCGGTGCGCGCGGCGATCACGACCTGCACGCCTTCCAGCGCGAGTTGCCGGGCGCAGGCGCGGCCCATGCCGCGGCTGCCGCCGAAGACCAGCGCCGTGCGCTGCGAGATGCCCAGGTCCATCGGGTTTCCTTGCGTGCCGCGGTTCAGGCCGCGGCGGTGGATTGGAAGGTGAAGCTGTCGCTGTACAGATGGTCGATGCTGGCATGGCGCGCCAGGAAAGCCCGCCTGGCGTCGCCGATCATCGCCGGGGAGCCGCACAGGTAGATGGCATGCTCCGAAAGATCCTCGAAGTCTTCCTCGACGGCCTGCTGCACGTGCCCGCGCCGGCCGGTCCAGCCGGCGCCGGCGCGCGACAGCACGGGCACGTAGCGGAAGTCGCACAGCCGATCGGTCCAGGCCTGGATCTGGTCGTGCAGGTACAGGT
>NZ_JBFUCI010000047.1:0-22711 GCF_056405335.1 Variovorax sp. P1_H12_2 | reverse complement strand
CCTTATAGGTCACCGGCCGGGCCGGTGCGGGCTGCCCTGGGCAGTCACCAGGAAGGAGTCTAGGAATGAGCTTTCGAACGCACCATCCGAAAGTTCCGAAGGAAGCTTTCGAAGAATTGAAAGAGAAGGCTCGGTGCTCAGCCGGCAGCTTCTCGCGTGGCAGCGACGCGCGGGTCGTCCAGCAGGAACCGCACGAACGCCTGTGCGAACGCCGGCATGCGCGCATCCTGCCGAACGGCCAGATTCAGCTCGCGCAGCGCCCAGTGCTCGGACAAGGGGATGGCGACGATCGCTCGTGCCTCCGGCGACGTGGCGACCACGCTGCGCGGCACCAGGGCGATGCCCACGCCGGCGTCGACCAGCGACAGCACCGAATCGAAATTGTGGGCGTGCATTCGCACCGACAGCGGACGCGCCACCTTCTGCGCCATGTCCCGCAGGAACATGAAGTTGCTGCTGCTGCGGCTCATGCAGACGAAGCTGAAGCCGAGCGCCTGGGCAAGCCTGATCTCGCCATGCCCAGCCAAAGGGTGGTTCGACGGCGCGGCGATGACGAGCCGGTCCAGCGCGTAGGGATGCACTTCGATGCCTTCGACCTCGGTCGACCCCGCGAAGATTCCCACATCAACCTCTCGCGCGAACACCGCCGCAGGGATGGTCTCGCTCTGCCGCTCTTCCACATCCGCGTCGATGTGCGGATTGAGCATCAGGAAGCGCCCCAGGCTGGGAGTGATGAATCCATTCAATGAACTGCTGTTGGCCGCCAGTCGCACGTGCCCCTTGAGTCCGGCGGCGAACCGGCCGACGTCTTCGTGCATGCGTTCGACACCTCCAAACAACTCGCGCACATGCGTCAGCATGGCTTCGCCGGCCGGTGTCAGTCCCATGCCGCGCGCGTTGCGCACGAACAGCGGCGTGCCCAGCGCATGTTCAAGATTCTTGAGCCGATAGCTGGCCGATGACGCCGTGATGTGCACGGCGGAAGCACCGGTCGAGAGGCTGCCTGCCTGGGCGATCGCCATGAAGAGGCGGAGATCGGTGAGTTCGTATCGCATGGCCTTCCGCGCGCTTGCATCACACGGCGTTGATCTTAGCGAGCGTGCAGGCACGGCCGTCTGCCTGGCCCTGACGTCGGTGACGCAGGGCTCCCCGCGGCCCCCGGCCCCCGGCCCCCGGCCCTACCCTGCCAGCGCGAAGTCGACCGCGGCAGCGGCGTGCAGCGCGGTGCTGTCCAGCAGCGGCAGCGCGCTGTCCTGATCCTTGACCAGCAGCGAGATCTCGGTACAGCCGAGCACGATGGCCTCGGCGCCGCGGGCCTGCAGCGAGGCGATCACGCGGCGGTAGGTGTCGCGCGAGGCGTCGTCGACGATGCCGACGCACAGCTCGTCGTAGATGATCCGGTGCACCGCGGCGCGCTCGTCCGGCTCGGGCACCAGCACCTCCAGTCCGTGCCGCTGTGCCAGCCGATCCTTCATGAAGCCCTGCTCCATCGTGAAGGCGGTGCCGAGCAGGCCCACGCGGCGCAGGCTGTCGCGGGCGGCGGCGGCGCCGACCGGATCGGCGATGTGGATGAAGGGCAGCGGCGTCGCGGCCTGGATGCGATCGGCCAGCTTGTGCATGGTGTTGGTGCACAGCACGATGCACTCCGCCCCGCCGGCGTGGAGCCGGCGCGCGGCGTCTTCGAGGATGGCGCCGGCATCGTCCCAGCGGCCCTCGTGCTGGGCCCGCTCGATCGGCCCGAAGTCGACGCTGTGCATCAGCAACTGCGCCGAGCGCAGCGGCCCGAGGCGCTCGCGCACCTGCTGGTTGATGAGGCGGTAGTACTCGCTGCTGGATTCCCAGCTCATGCCGCCGATGAGGCCGATGGTGCGCATGGAGATGGTGGAAGAGTGGATGGGTGGAATGGGGATCATGCCGCGGAACGACACTGGACCTTCGTGGACGCGCCACTTGACTTGCGGGGCACCGCCCGAGCGGGCCTGCCTGGCGGCGGCTTTCCGGCCAGCGGGGAGGCAGAATGCGGCGAACCGCCGGAATCGGCCATCGGCGGTCTTTGGCCGTCGGTTCTCGTTTGCAAGCCGGCTGACAGGTGTCGTGACAGACCTCGAAGGGAGCAGGCTTCCTCTACGGCACGACCTCGTGGTCCTGTCGGGTATCGCGCGCTGCAGTTCGGCGTCGATTGACCAAGTACCAGGCAGCCGGGATGACGAGCAGGCTGAGCAATGGCGCCGTCACCATGCCCCCCACCATGGGGGCGGCAATTCGGGTCATCACTTCGGAGCCCGTTCCGCTTCCCCACATGATCGGCAGCAAGCCCGCCATGACCACCGCCACCGTCATCGCCTTTGGGCGAACGCGCAGCACCGCTCCCTCGCGAATGGCTGCAATCAACGTTTCGTCGTTCATCGGCGCTCCAGCTTCGATACGCCGCGCAAGGGAGTTCTTCAAGTAGATGAGCATCACGACGCCGAACTCGGCAGCGACGCCGGCGAGTGCGATGAAACCGACCACGGTGGCGACCGAGATGGAATGTCCCAACGCCCAAACCAGCCAGAAGCCGCCGATGAGAGAGAACGGGACCGCCGCCATGACCAGTGCTGCATCTGCAACAGACCTGAACAGCACGTAGAGCAGGACGAAGATGACGGCCAAGGTGGCGGGCACGACGAGCTTGAGCCGTTCGGTCGCTCGCTCAAGGTACTCGAACTGCCCCGACCATGAGACGGCGTAGCCGGCGGGCATGGTGACCGATTTGGCCACTGCCGCCTGCATGTCGTTGACCACCGACCTCAGGTCCCGGCCTCGGACATCCACGTACACCCAGCCGGAGAGGCGCGCGTTCTCGCTGCGCAACATCGGCGGGCCTTCCTGGATGGTCACCTTTGCCACGTCCTGCAGGAGGAGTTGCGCCCCCTTGTCGGTCACGAAGGGCAGTTCCCTCAAGCGCTGCAGCGAGTCGCGAACCTCTCGCGGATACCTGACGTTGATGGGATAGCGTTCTCGCCCCTGGATGACCTCGCCCACGTTGTCGCCGCCGACGGCAGTCGAGACGATGGACTGAACATCGGCCACGGAAAGTCCATGGCGCGCGGCTGCGAGCCGGTCCACGTCGACGTCGATGTACCGGCCACCGGTCAGGCGCTCGGCCAGCGCCGACGAGACACCTTGAATGCCCCTGACTGTTGCTTCAATCTGCGTTGTCAGCGCGTCGATGGTGGCCAGGTCGGCGCCGGCGACTTTGATGCCGACAGGGCTCTTGATGCCGGTTGCCAGCATGTCGATGCGGTTGCGGATGGGCGGCACCCAGACATTCGTCAGGCCCGGCACCTTGACCACGCGGTCGAGCTCTTCAACGAGCTTGTCGGGCGTCATCCCGGCACGCCACTGTGCGCGCGGTTTGAACTGGATGGTCGTCTCGAACATCTCGAGCGGCGCCGGGTCCGTGGCGGTGTCGGCGCGACCCGCCTTGCCGAAGACCCGCTCGACTTCCGGCACCGTCTTGATGAGTCGGTCCGTCTGCTGAAGAAGCTCGGAAGCCTTGGAAATCGACAGCCCGGGGAGGGCCGATGGCATGTAGAGCAGGTCACCTTCATCCATCGGCGGCATGAATTCACCGCCGAGACGCATGACAGGGATGGCTGTCAGTGCCATGAGCACTGCGGCGACCGCCAGGGTGGCCTTCGGAAAGCGAAGCACCGCTTCCAGCACGGGCCGGTAGGCCGCCACGAGGAAACGATTCACCGGGTTCGCTGCCTCGTGAGGGATGCGTCCGCGGATGAGGTAGCCCATCAGCACAGGAACCAGCGTCACGGACAGGCCCGCAGCCGCAGCCATTGCATAAGTCTTCGTGAACGCCAGCGGCGAGAAGAGCCGCCCCTCTTGTGCTTCCAGGGTGAACACGGGCACGAAAGACAGCGCGATGATGAGGAGCGAAAAGAACAGGGCCGGCCCAACCTCGATGGACGCCGCGCTGACCAACTCCCATCGTTCCGGAGAAGTCGGGCTCCTCCCATGTTTCGCCTCGAACGCCTCCAGGTGCTTGTGGGCGTTCTCCACCATCACGATGGCTGCGTCGACCATGGCGCCGATGCTGATGGCAATGCCGCCGAGTGACATGATGTTGGCGTTGACGCCTTGCCACTGCATGACGATGAACGCGGTCAGCACGCCAATCGGAAGCGCGACCACCGCCACCAATGCCGAGCGGAGATGAAACAGGAAGATGGCGCAGACGAGCGCCACGACTGCGAATTCTTCCAGCAGTTTGAAGCGCAGGTTCTCGACCGCGCGGTCGATGAGCAACGACCGGTCATAGGTCGGAACAATCTCCACGCCATCGGGCAGGCTCGACTTGAGCGTCTCGAGCTTCACCTTGACGGCCTGGATGGTCGTACGTGCGTTCTTGCCCGAGCGCATGACCACGACGCCACCTGCAACTTCCCCTTCACCGTCGAGCTCGGCGATGCCGCGGCGCATTTCGGGACCTGTCTGTATCGTGGCCACGTCGCGCAGGAGCACTGGGGTCGCGCCCGAGACCGCGAGCGGAATGGCACGAAAGTCATCCAGCGATTTCAGGTAGCCGCGCGAACGCACCATGTACTCGGCCTCCGCGAGTTCGACGACCGAGCCGCCCGAAGCCTGGTTCGCCTTCTGCAAGGCCGCGACAACCATCCCCTGGGTCACGCCAAGGCCCCGCATGCGGTCAGGGTCGAGCACCACCTGGTACTGCCGCACCATGCCGCCGATGCTCGCGACCTCGGCGACATCGGGGATGGTCTTCAGCTCGAACTTCAAAAACCAATCGTTGAGGGCACGAAGCTGCCCGATGTCCCGTTTGCCTGACCGGTCAACCAGGGCGTACTCGAAGACCCATCCGACCCCGGTCGCATCGGGCCCCAGGGAGGCATTGGCGCCCGCGGGCAGTTTGCCCTGCACCTGATTGAGGTACTCCACGACCCGCGAGCGGGCCCAGTACGGGTCCGTCTTGTCGTCGAAGAGCACGTAGACGAAGGAATCCCCGAAGAACGAGTAGCCGCGGACCGTCTTGGCGCCCGGCACGCTCAGCATCGTGGTCGTCAGCGGGTAAGTCACCAGGTCCTCCACCACCTGGGGGGCCTTGCCTGGGAAGGGCGTTCGAATGATGACCTGGACGTCCGAGAGGTCGGGCAGAGCGTCCACAGGAATGCGGGCGGCCGACCAGACTCCGGCCGCCACCAGGAACAGCGTGGCGACGAGCACCAGGAATCGGTTGCCGACCGACCATCGGATGAGCGCGGCAATCATTGCTTGGCGCCCGGTTGAACGCGCTGCACCGAGAGGAGTTCATAGCCCATGGGGCCGGCCTCATTGAACTCGAATCGCACGGTGTCACCCGGCTTCACGTCGGCAAAGGCGTTGGGATTCGGCTTCGAAAAGCCCATCGTCATGGACGGCCACTTCAGCGTTGGCACCGGGCCATGCGAAATCGTGATGCTGTCGAGCTCGACGCTCTCGACCTTGCCTTCTGCCGTATGCGTGCCTGACGCCTTCGCTGCCGGCGATGAGGCTGTCTGTGCAGGAGGCGATGCGGACACCGACATGCTTCCCAGGACCGAGCGCAGCCGGGCTTCGGAGTCAATGAGGAACTGACCGCTCGCGACCACCTGGTCACCGTCGTTCAGTCCCTGGACGATTTCGATGTCGTCACCGAGGTCCATGCCGAGGGTGACGTCGCGAGGTTCGAAGGTGCCGCCGTCCTTGCGGACGATGACGACCGCACGCTTGCCCGTGCGAATCACCGCCTCGGCCGGAACGACGAGCCGGCTGCTTGTCGGTCCTGCCACTCGCAGACGCAGCAGCATTCCGGGCGTGAGCTTTCCTTGCCGGTTGTCGACCTCGAAGCGCGCCTTCAGGGTGCGAGTGTTCGAGCTGACCTCCGGAAGTATTTCCTTGAGTTCGCCATCGAAGGTCTGAGAGGCATCAGCCTGAAGCACTGCCGTGACTTTCTGACCGCGGGTCAACCGCAGCGCCTGGGCTTCCGGAACATCGGCCACGGCCCAGACCTTGTCGAGACCGGCGATGCGGAACAGCGTCATGCCGGGCGTGACGGCAACCCCTTCCCGGACGCCCAACTCGGCGACGACGCCATCGGTCGGGGCGCTGAGGGTGAAGCGTGCCTGCGCGGTTCCGGTGCTTTCGCTCTGGCGGATGAGTTCCGTCGGAATCGACATCGCGCGCATCCGCTCGCGCGCTGCGGCGATGAGGTCGGGTGCGACGCCGGCGCGCTGGAGCGCAAGCAACTCGTTCTGCGGTCCGAGCCACTCCGGCGCGAAGATGGTCGCCAGGGCCTGCCCCTTGCGTACGCGCTCCATGGGGGCGCGCACCGCCAGGCGTTCGACGTAGCCAGCGACGCGCGTCTGTACCGCCACATTCAGCCGCTCGTCGAACTGCACGGAACCAATGGCGTCGAAGGAGCTCGAGGCTTCGGCGCGACGTACCGCAGCGATGCGGATGCCCAGGTTTTGCTGCACCGTCGGACTGACCTTGACGCCAGATTCGCTGGGGTCGCTGTCGGCATACACAGGCACGAGTTGCATGTCCATGAACGGCGACTTGCCCGGTTTGTCGAAGCGTGGGCCTGGAACCATCGGGTCGTGCCAGTAGAGAACCTTGCGGCCGTCGGTCGACGAGACGGCATGGCTTGCTGCGGCATGCTCGCCCTCCCGGCCGGTCTGACGCCCGAGCAAGAAGCCTGCGCCAATGAGCGCAGCACCGGCTACGACAAGAAGCGTGGTCAGGTAAGAGCGTTTCATCGGTCGGCTCCTGGCGAAAGGGGTTTGAAGGCCAGCTGCGCCTGGGTCCTGGCGAGGTCGCGCTGAAGCACAAGGAGCTTTCGCTGTGCTTCCACTTCTGCGTGTCTCGCCTCGAACAGCGTCATCAGCGTGCCCTGGTTCGACCGATAGGCAGCGATGGCTGCCGAGGTCCGCTGCCCGGCGACGGCCACGACGCCGGAGCGGTAGCGCTCGATGCGTTCGCGTAGGCGCTGGGCATCGCTGGCAAGCGTTCGGTATTCGGCTGTTGCCGCGCGCGTGGCTTCTTCAAGCTCTGCCTCAGCCTTCCCGGCCAGTGCGAGCTTGGCTGCCGTTTCCCGGTCCCGGCGCTCGGACGGCGCTACCTGAAGAGGGATGCTCACGCCGAAGGTCGCCATGTCTGAGTAGTTCGTGCGCTGTCCATACGAGACCTCCCAGGTCCAGTTCGGCTTGCGCTCCGACGCAGCGACTGCGGCGCCTCGCTGGGCCACATCGATGTCGAACCGCTTGGCCGCAACGATCGGATTCCCCGCGACATATGCCTGCTCCGTCGCCAGGGGAACCGACGCGACAGGTGCCAACTCTTCGACGGTGGCGCCGACCCAACGCTGGAGCGCGGCCTGAGCCGCACTTTGCAGTTGACGAGCCTCGGCCGACTCGTCTTCGGCCAGACCGCGCGCGCCAGTCAGGGCCAGCGCTTCCTGGCTGCTGCCCGAGGATGAAGCAAGACGGGCACGCGCCGCCTCGAACTCTTCATGGGCGTGGTGCTCCGTGAGCGTCGTCAGCTTCAGCGCTTCGGCGGCATAGTAGGCGTCGAGGTAGGCCAGCGCGGTGTTGAGGCGGGTTTCGGCGACAGCGCTACGCGCCTGGACGCGCTCCCGCGCGACAACGGCCTCCGCCGAGGCCTGACGGGCAGCTCGTTTCTCGCTCGACAGCCATTCCTGGCTGATGCCGATGCGTTTCATCGTCATCGCGTCGCGCGTGGTGCTGAAGCGGTCGGGGCCGGTCACCGGCAGGTTCTCGATGCCCGCGCGCAGCATGGGGTCCGGAAGCTGGCCGGCGGCGCGTGCGGCCTCTGACGCGCTCGTCACGCCTGCTTGTGCGGCCCGCGCGGCTTCAGAGCGATTGACGGCCAGGTCGAGGGCCGTCTCTAAGGTCAGAGGGGCGGCCGCTGCGAGGAACGGAAGAAGTGCGGCAGCCAAGGCGGCAGCGCGCAGGAAGTGGGATGGCATGAGTACTCCGAAGACAAATGAGGCGTGAGCTGGCAGGCGGACGAGCCGCACCAGCGCCGTTCAGTCAACGGAGATTTCAGACTCGAAGTCTGAGGGTGGAGAGAAAGAGTGGGTCGGGCGGAGGTCGCAACTCCGGTGCCACCGCGATGGGAGTCGCCGCGGCAAGCTGCGCCTCGAGGAGCAACGGCACGACGAGTATCTGCACGATGGCCGGCAGCGAAGGGGTTGCCACCTTCACCGGCTCGAACGACAACGACATGTCGGCCGCGTGCTGATGACAAAGCACGGGCTGCGCCGAATCCATTCCGTCGCAAGCTTCGCCCGCGGTCATCATTTCCGCCATCGCGGCCGCGTCAGCCGCGCCGGGGCAGACGTAGCTTGCCAGCGCCAGCTGCGAGAACAGCAGCGCCAGGACCACGGCGAACGCGGTCATGCAGCGATGGAAGGGACGGCGGAACATGACTTTCGAGAGTGTAGCGGCGAGCCTGAGCCTGAAGAAGCGGCGGCGACATGTAACGGCTGTTGCATTGGGAATGTCCGGTCCCGGTGAGAGCTAAACGTCGGCAACGGGCCCAAAGCGCCGAGAAGGCGACAGGCTACAGTTGGCCATGACCGGTCAGTCACACGCCCGCTTGCTATGACCGGTCTCGCCCACAATGCGGTCGCGCGGCGCAATCGATGCGTCGCGCATAGTTCTGCCCTCAATTCATTTCAGCAATCGCCTCTTTCACCTTTCTTCACGCAGTGGCGAGCTTGCACCATCGACATGCAACGCCGCTTTCGCCAGAACAGGCGTTGCGCAGTCCTTATAGATCACGCCATCCTTCATCACGAGCTGGACCTTGGCCGGGTCGGTCAACAAGGCGACCGTATCGCCGCTCCAGGTTTCGCGGGGGACAACGGCACCAACACGTATTGCCCCCTCATGCGACTAGGCGAGGCATTTGCCGCGCATCGGTCAGCACACGGACGCGCACCGCCTCATCACGGCCTCGCAGGCGTGCATTGAGCGGCGCCAGGCCGGTTGCCGAAACCCCAGCGCGCCGGAACACCGCGTCCGAGACGATGGCCTCGCAGCCAATGTCTCTTGTCAACTGCTGAAGCCTGGAGGCCACGTTCAACGCGTCCCCCAACGCCGTGAACGTCACGTGCTCACGAAAGCCGATCTCACCCATGACCGCGCGGCCGCAATGCACTCCGATGCCAAATCGTAGGGGCTGCTGCAAATGAGCCTCGAGCGCCACGTTCAGCGCCGCGATATTCATCGCGACCACTGGCACCGCGCGCAGCGCCTGGCGGCATGCAGTGCCAGGCTCGGTATCCAGGCCGAATATGGCGAGGACCCCGTCGCCCAGGAACTGGTTTGGCAGTCCTCCTTCCTGCACGACGGCGGCGCAGGCCGCAGCCAGGAAACGACTGACGAAGAACAGGCTGTCGAACGGCAATTGCTGCGCTGCGAGCCGGGTGGAATCACGCATGTCCACGAACATGAACGCGCCGAATCGCTCTTGCGGTATCGCGCCCCATCGGTGCTCCTGTTGGAAGGCCGTGGATGCCGCCGGCGGCACCAGGGGCCACACGGCAAGATCAGCTTTCGGATGCAACTGGCATGCGAGGCGTATGTATCGCCAATCGGCGCCGAGCCGCTCCAGCACGCGCCGTTCGGCCTCCGCTGGCCCCGGCAGCCCGACGTCGCTGAGGACGCGCACCCGGCACAACGAGCATCTGGCGCGACCCCCGCAGGCGCTCGCGTGAGGTATGCCGGCCATCCGGCTTGCCTCCAACACCGAAAATCCGAGCGGCACGTGGACCTGCCGTCCCTCCGGATAGCACACCCAAAATCGCCCTTTCCTGCGCTCCCACAGCGCACGCGCCAGTCGCGCCGAGAGCACCAGCAGCAGCGCGCCACCCTCGAAGAGGAGAAAGTCATTGCGCAAACCGACGAGCCAGCGATTTTGCGCTGCCGTCCCGACGACGGTCTGCGCCAGCGCTTGCGCGCGCCAGGCCGGGTTCTGGGCCAGCGCCATCACCTCGCGGCCGCCTTGCAGATAGCCCAGCAAGGCAAGCACCGGCAATAGCACTGCAACGCTCAGCAGCACACTGCGCCAAGCCCCGAACCATGGTTTCAAACGCAACCAGAACCAGATGCCGTAGCACCCATGCAGCCACGCAACCACGAGCAGTATCAGCTGCACGCGGCCGAACGCTGGCTGAGCGATCCAGAGCGAGTACAGCAGTTGGGCATAGCCCTTGTTCAAGCCAAACTCGGCAAAGGCGATTCGCGTGTTCACGAGGTGGTTGGCAAGCAGCGGCGGAATGCACAAGCCCAGGGTGAGCTGCGCCACCTCGTTCGGAGTCCAATGCAGCGAGCGCCGCTCGTACAGCGCCCACAGGCCCAGGAAGAAGTGCATGACCAGGGCGCTGTACAGGAAGGTCGTGCCAAGCCACCCCTGCCAGACGAACTTCTGCACCAAAAGGCCTCGCTCGAGCCATGCGAGAGAGGCATTGCCGAGCGAATGATTCAGGAGGTGAGTCCCGATATAGAAAAACAGCACGAGCCCACTCGCCAGCCGAACCGAGCGCGGTCCGGCCGGGCGCAGGGTTCGGAGATGTCTGAAGCCTGGCATGGTGCCCCCGTGCGAATTGTGCGACAACGCCGGCCGCGCCGCTGCACGGGGTCGAGCGACGCAGGCCGACCGCGACGGACTCCGGCCGACCTGCGCGAACGCATCACTGCGTGGCGCCGCCTGAGGCCGAAGGTGCCTCAGCGGCCACCATCCGGGACGGGTCGCCATTCGTCGCCCGCGCCTTGGCATAGCGCTGCGGGCGCACCTCGTTGAGCCTCAGGCCGCTTTCGTCATTCGCGAGCATGTCGCCCGTTCGGATCGCTTCGGCCAATTCGGCCTTGATCTGAGCGCGTGTCTTCCCCGCCGCCACAACCTGTGCAGGGTAGAGCTGCGGGTGCTCCTCGTTGACCCTCAGCCCACTCTCGTCATTGGCCAGGATGTCGCCCGTTCGGATCGCGTCGGCCAGTTCCGTCTTGACCTGTGCGCGCGTCTTGCCCTGTGCCACAACCGGGGAGGAATAGCGCTGCGGGTTCAGCTCCCTCAGCGTCAGGCCGCTTTCGCCTGGGGCGAGCATTTCGCCGGTTCGCATCGCTTCGGCCAGGTCGGCCTTGACCTGCGCGCGTGTCATGCCCCCGTCGGCATGGGCGGCTACGCCGAGTGCAGCGAGAAGGAACAAAGTGCCAGTGCTGCGGGCGAGCGTCACGCACGTGCGTGTGCTTGCACGTTGACGTGTTCGAGCATCGGCCGCGTTGGCCTGGCGTCGAGGACCGGCAATTTCTGAGCCGACCTGGGGGACAAATGTTGGATCGAATGTACGCATGATGATCTCCTGGGTTGAGCGGCACCACCTGTGCCGTGGTCGAGGCCTCTCAGCCTCCTGGTGCAGTACGGCGGCGATCCGCGGAATATTCCTGGCTGCACAACGGCGACCATGCCCTCGCATGCATTGGTTCTGAAAACGTGAACAACTACCGAAAGCGGGTGGAAGGGACCGCTCCATGTGCAGTTGCGTTCAGCACGCATGACGGATCGAAGACTCGACGCTCGCCCGGAATAAATCTGCGCCCCGGCCCGTCATGCAAGGAACCGTGATCGACCGTACCCGTCAATTCGAGGCCGCGACCTTGATACACCTGCCCGCCGCCTACAACCTGGCGCGCTGGTTGCTGCGCGATGCGCAGCAGGCGGAAGACGCAGTGCAGGAGGCCTACTTGCGCGCCTTGCGCTTTTTCGATGATCTGCGTGGCGAAGATGCCAGGCCCTGGTTGATGGGCATCGTGCGCAACGCCTGCTACGACTGCATGCGCGAGCGGCGCCGTCTGGGCCATCAGGTCGAGTTCGACGAGATGCACGACAGCGAAAGCTGCCGTCTGGCCGCGACTGCGTGGCCAGACGGCAGCGTCGATCCTGCTGTTCTGTGGGACAAACACGTCGTCGGCGAGCGCGTCAATGCGGCGATCGAAGCGCTGGCGCCGGTGTTTCGCGAGGTGATCGTGCTGCGCGAGTTAGAGGAAATGTCGTATGAGGACATCGCTCGGGTCGCCGGCATCCCGCTCGGCACAGTGATGTCGCGCCTGTCGCGCGCCCGTGCGCTGCTGCGCGACGCGCTGCAGGCAGAGCATGGAACCAAAAATGCGGTAAGGAGGCGCGATGCAATCGCCTGAAGACGACGCTCTCGGTCCGCTGATCCGGAGCCAGGCTTCGCGGTACGCACCGCCTGCGGGGTTGACCCGCCGCATCCTGGACGATGTTCGGGCAGCGGCCGCGCCTTCGCCGAGACCTCCCGCAGCCCGGCCCGCAGCCCGATGGCGTCGCTGGCTGGAGGCGGCGGCCGTCTACGGCGCCGGCGCCGCGACCGCCTGGGGCATTGCGTTCAGCCTGCTCGTGGTGCCTGCGCAGGACTTGACGCGCGATGCCGTGATGGGCAGCCACGTGCGCTCACTGATGGAGTCTCACTTGGTGGACGTTGCTTCGTCCGACCACCACACCGTCAAACCGTGGTTTGCCGGCAAGCTCGACTTCTCGCCGCCGGTCATCGACCTCGCAGCCGAAGGCTTCCCGCTGACCGGCGGTCGACTCGACTACCTCGACGGTCGGGCTGTCGCTGGGCTGGTCTATCAGGCCGGACCTCACGTGATCAACCTGTTCGTCTGGCCGACGCCGGATGGCAGTTCGGTCGCGTCCGAATTGCTCGCGCGACAGGGCTTCAACATCGTGCACTGGCGACAGGGTGGCATGCAGGCCTGGGCCGTATCGGACATGAATGCTGCGGAGTTGCGAGCCTTCACCGGGCTGGTACGTGAGCGCCTGGCAGCGGCCGACGCCCGATAGGCCACCGCGGGGCGAGCTGCTTTCTGTTGCGGCGGCGACCCCGGGTCACGGCGCCGCCGAGTCACTCCCTTTCGCATCGCGCCATCGGCCGGCGACAAACGAGCCGGCGAGCAGCAACAGGTAAGTGCCCACCAGGGCTCGGCGCCATGACGCGAGCGACGCCGCACGAGGGCGCGCCTCTGCCGCGTGTGTCACAAGGATGGCTTCGTATGGCTCGATACTGCGGCTCATGCGTATGAACCCCGCCGCCGAAAGCAGCGGAACCGCGACAAGAATCGCGACCAATACGACTCGGGCGCGACGCGACGCAACGCGATGACGCGCCGTGATCCACAGGCCCAGGCAACCATGCACCCAGCCGGGCGCGAGCAGAGCGATCTGCCAACCCTGCGTACCGCCCGAGATCAGTCCGGCGATGATCCTTTCGTAGCTCGGCTCGAAACCGTAGAAGGACGACGCCAGGCGGGTGTTCACGGCGTGGCCGATCAGCAGCAAGGGGAGACTGAAGCCCGACCACAGGCGGAGCCACTCCGTGGCCGGCAGTTGCCAGTGGCGGCGCTGGTAGATCGTGCGCAATGCAAGCGCAAAGTGCAGCGCGAACGCACCGTACAGCGCCGCTGTGCCCGGCGCGCTTTGCCACAGCCGGATTGACCAGCGCAATCCGGCCTCCGCGAGGGGCACCGACACGATGCCCAGCATGTGGTTGAACAGGTGCAGCGAGATGTAGCTCATCAGCACCAATCCCGAACCCAGGCGCAGGTGATGGGCAGTGAAAGGCATGCGAATCTCCCGTCGACACTCATGAACCGATGACTGTGCCCGAACGGAATCTATTCCGCGGGCGCGTGCGCGCCCCGTGCAAACGGCGGGAATAAATCCCAGCCCTCTTCCGTAATGCCACTTGCAACGACCTTCAACCCACTAAGGAGCAAGCAGATGAAGACGCACAATCCGGGCCGACGTCAAGCCCTCAGTTGTATATCCGCATGGGGCGGCGCGGCCGTCATTTGGACCGTGAGCGGCGGCATACCACGAGCCCTGGGAGCCACCGGTACTGGCACGCCGCCGGGCGCCGCGCGCGGTGGGCTGAACTTCGTTCAGATCAGCGACACGCACATCGGCTTCCACAGAGAGGCCAACCCGGATGTCATTGGCAGCCTGCGCCACGCCATCGCCGACATCAACGCGTTGCCTCAGGCTCCCGCATTCGTCGTGCATACGGGCGATGTCAGCCACTTGTCGAAGCCGGAGGAATTCGGCAACGCCAAGGAAATCCTCAAGGAGATTCGCGTCGACCGAATCCATACCGTACCGGGCGAGCACGACACCATCGACGATGGTGTCACCGGCTATCTGAAGTTCTTCGACCACGACGGCAAGGGGCGAGCCTGGTACAGCTTCGATCAGGGCGGCGTGCACTTCATCGGGCTGAACAATGTGCTCAACTTCAAGGCAGGTACGCTGGCCGCACTGGGCGACGAGCAACTGGCCTGGCTCAAGAGCGATCTCGCCGGTGTCTCGCGCTCGACGCCGATCGTCGTCATGGCGCACATACCGCTCTGGACGGTTTGGGAACCCTGGGGTTGGGGCACGGCCGATTCTGCCCAGGCGCTCGGGCTGCTGCGCCCGTACGGATCGGTCACGGTCCTCAACGGGCATATTCATCAGGTGTTGCAGAAAGTCGAAGGCCACGTTGCGCTGCACACGGCGATGTCGCTCGCCTATCCGTTGCCCACGCCAGGTCAGGAGGGGATCGGCGAACCCGGCCCGGTCAAAGTCCCCGCGGGTGAACTCGGCAAGCTGCTCGGCACGCGGCAGATCAGCGTGGTGCGCGGCAAGAGCGCGCTTGCCATGGTCGACCGGCCGCTCGAAGGCTGAACCCATCCCCCATATCTCGGAATCATTTCGAGGAGCTTCGCCATGTTCTGTCAATCTCTTCCCAACCAACGCAGTGCATTGCTCGCGCTGGCCGTTTGCTTCGCTGTGAGCCCGTCGGCCAGCTTTGCCGTCGACGCCGCGACGACCGTCGACGTCAGCAAGTTCGCCTTCGGGCCCAAGGAGATCACGATTTCGCCCGGATCCACGGTGCGCTGGATCAATCACGACGAGGTGCCACACACTGTCGCCAGCGCACAGGGCCTGGACAAGGTCATCGCCTCGAAGGCGATGGATACCGACGATCGGTTCGAGGTGACCTTTCCAAAGGAAGGCGACTATGCCTATTACTGCACCGTGCATCCGTTCATGACCGGCGTCGTCCATGTGCACAAGCCATAGCCCGGCGCAACGTTCATCGCAACGGGCCGGAGGGCAGCGTTGGGCCCTGAAGCGACTTTCGCCCTCCGCCAATAGCGGCTGTTCACCCCTGGCCGCCGGCGCCAGGTCGCTCGGGCGCCCGGGTTCAGCCTCGGTCGCACATCGACAGCCATGGGATGGACGAAAGCCCAGTGGCGAAAAGCCAGGATGAGCGAAGGTCCAGCGGCGCGCCGCGCGAACATGTTGAGGCGCCGCTGCCAATTGCTTCTTGAAAATCAAGCGGTTGCGCAGGTGGCGATGCGAACACTGAGTGTCGTTCCGCACATGCCTTGCGCGCCGGCGGCGCCTGCCGGCGCCGAAGCTGAACACGCAGCCGGAGGGCGGCCGAATTCATCAACGCCGCGAAGGCCAGCCCGGAACTCAACCCCAGACATTTCCCCCTGCAGTTTCCGACTCGCCGGGGTTCGCACGAGCGCCGCTGCGCAGTGAAATGGCAGGTTGCTGCATGCGCCGACGCTCTCTCTGTGTTCGGCCACGCGCAACACCGCTCAGCGCTTCGCCCTGAGCAAAAAGGCGAGCCCCGAAGGTGCACCAACACCGACGAGGCTCTAACCACAACGTGCCATCAACAAGGAACCGCACATCATGGCTACCTCGGATCATAGACACCCCTCCCGCATCGCCATCTCCATTGGCGCCCCCTCGGTGCTGGTCTTCGTCAACACCTCCCACGCCCCTCCCCCGGACCACCGCCCGGCAGCCCCCATACGCGGCGGGCTGGGCGCCGCGCCCCGCCATGGCCTTGCATCGATGCTCGCGCGCACCTTGCCGCGGCCGTCTGCCGCAGGCGGCGCCTTCATCGCCCGCCACGCGCCTTTCGATGTGTTCGCCGAACTGGCCAGGCTCGTGGCCTCGGCGCGCAGCGAGATCCTGATCGTCGACCCGTATGTCAACGCGATCGCCCTCACCGATGTCGCCATCGCCGCGCGCGAAGGCGTTCGCATCCAGATCCTCGGCGACCGCGCAGGCACCAAGTCCAGCCTCGCGCCGGCGGCCGGCCGCTGGCAGGCGCAGTACAAGGCCGCGCGGCCGCTCGAAGTGCGCCTGGCACGCGCCAAGTCGCTGCACGACCGCCTGCTGCTGATCGACCGCGTGCAGGTCTGGAACCTGTCGCAGTCGATCGCGGATTTCGCGCGCACCTCGCCGGCGTCGATCGAGCGCAGCAGCACGGCGATCGAGAAGGAGAAGGCGCTGGCGTATCTGGGGCTGTGGATGGGGGCGGCGCCGCTGGCCTGAGGGCCCGGCCTGAGCCGCGCGACCGGACGGAGGGCGCCAAGCCACTCCGCCCGCTACTCATCCTTCTACTGCAGGAACGTCGGCTTGGCGTAGCCCGGGAACTTGCTGTCGACCACCGTGCGGAAGTCCTTCGAGTGGTAGGCCTCGACGATGTCCTTGGCCCACGGCGCGTCCTTGTCGGCGCGCTTCACGGCGACCACATTGAGGTAGTGGTCCGGCGTTTTCTCGAGCACCACCGCTTCGGTGAGCTTCAGGCCCGAGGACATCGCGAAGTTGCCGTTGATGATGGCGTAGTCGGTGTCACCGAGCGAGCGCGGCAGCTGCGCCGCCTCGAGCGGAATGAACTTCAGCTTGCGCGGGTTCTCGGCGATGTCCTTCTCCGACGCGCGCAGCGGGTCGATGCCGGGCTTCAGCGTAATCAGTTTGTTCTGCTCCAGCAGCACCAGCGCGCGCGCCAGGTTGCTCGGGTCGTTGGGCAGCGTGAAGCGGTCGCCGTCCTTGACCTCGGCCAGCGTCTTGCGCTTGGTCGCGTAGACGCCCAGCGGCGCGATCGGGCCCTGCACCAGCTCGACGATGTCGAGCTTCTGGTCGGCCGCGAACTTCTGCAGGTAGACCCGGTGCTGGAAGAAATTGGCGTCGAGCGAGCCTTGCGCGAGCGCCTGGTTCGGCTGCACGTAGTCGTTGAACTCGACCAGCTTGACCTTGTAGCCCTTCTTTTCGAGGATCGGCACGATGCCGGCCTTGAGCTGGTCGATGTTGGAGCCGGCAGTGCCGCCGATCACGAGTTCCTTCTTGGAGGGCGCCTGGGCATGGGCCTGCAGCGACAGGCCGCCGAAAGAAAGGGCAAGCAGCGACAGCGCGAGCACGGAACGGCGGGCAATGGAATTTTTCATGGGAACGTTCAACGGTTTCAAATAAAAGGGAGAAATCGAAAATCGGCCAACGCGCTTCAGCGCTTGTCGAGGCGACGTGCGGCGGTGTTGCCGACGAACTGGATGATCTGCACCAGCACCACCAGCAGCGCGACCGTGAGCACCATCACGTCGGTCTGGAAGCGGTAGTAGCCGTAGCGGATCGCCAGGTCGCCGATGCCGCCGCCGCCCACCACGCCGGCGATCGCCGAGTAAGACAGGAAGCTCACGGCCAGCACGGTGAAGGCCAGCACCAGGCCCGAGCGGGCCTCGACGACCAGCACGCGCCAGATGATCTGCAGCTCCGAGGCGCCCATCGCGTGGGCGGCCTCGATGACGCCGCGCGGCACTTCGCGCAGGCACTGGTCGACCAGCCGCGCCAGGTACGGAATGGCCGCCACCGACAGCGGCACCGCGGCCGCCAGCGGCCCGATCGAGGTGCCCGCGATCACGCGCGTGAACGGCACCAGCGCCACCAGCAGGATGATGAAGGGGAAGGAGCGCACGGTGTTCACGATCCAGTTGAGGATCAGGAAGGTCGGCTTGTGTTCCAGCGACTGGCCGGGGCCGAGCAGGAACAGCAGCACGCCGAGCGGCCCGCCGATCACGAGTGCGGCCGTGAGGCCGATGCCCAGCATCATGAAGGTCTGGGCAATGGCGAGCCCGAGCTCGGGCAGGATGGCGACGATGTTCTCAGGCATGGGCCAGCTCCTGGGTGCCTGCTTGGCGGTGGATGGAAGACGCGGCCTGGGCCTCGAGCGCTTCGCGCGCATCGCGCTCGCGGCGCCGCACCAGCGCGTCGATCTCGCGGCCCAGCGCGGTCGTGCGCGCGGTGGCCGGCGCATCGACCTCGAACTGCTCGACCAGGCGTCCCTGCTCGAGGATCGCGACCTGGCGGCACAGCACCTCGACCACCGACAGTTCGTGGGTGACGATGACGATGGTCACGCCGAGCTTGAGATTGATGTCGCGCAGCGTCTCGAGCAGCGAGCGCGTGGTCTCGCTGTCGAGCGCCGAGGTGGGCTCGTCGCACAGCAGCACCTGGGGCCGCGGCGCCAGTGCGCGCGCGATGGCCACGCGCTGCTTCTGGCCGCCCGAGAGTTGCGCCGGGTAGCTGTCGATCTTCTCGGCCAGCCCGACCAGGTCGAGGCACTCGCGCACGCGGGCCTGGATCTCGGCGCGCGAATGGCGGCCGTGGATCTTGAGCGGGAAGGCGACGTTGTCGAACACGGTCGCGTTCTGGATCAGGTTGAACTGCTGGAAGATCATGCCGATGTTCTGCCGCGTGTCGCGCAGTTCGCGGCGCGACAGCGTGGTCAGGTCGCGGCCGCCCACGAAGACCTTGCCGGCATCGGGGCGCTCGAGCAGGTTGATGAGGCGCAGCAGCGTCGACTTGCCGGCGCCGCTCTTGCCGATCAGGCCGAACACATCGCCTTCATGGATGTCGAGCGAGAGCGAACGCACGGCGTCGAAGACCTCGCCGCCGGGAAGAACGAAGGATTTCTGCACCGACTCGAGTCGGATCAGAGGCGGCCGAGTCTGTGGCTCGGCCAGGGAAGAGGAAGTCATGAACAGTTGAGGCGCGCACCGCATGCCAAGCACGCAGGCCGATGCGGTGGCACGGCAAAGTCTGCAAGTATCGCGACTCGCTCGCCTGAAGGGAACGACGCATTGGAAGGCTGCTTATATGCCTCGGGGCATAAGCGCGTCCTGCCCGAAGCGAGGACACGCGGGAGCTCAATCGCCCCGGATCCCGACCGTCTTGACGATCTGCGCGTAGCGCGCGTACTCGGCGCTCACCTCGCGCGCGAACGGCGCTGCCGCGAGCCCGGTGACCTCGATGCCCTGCGCGGCCAGATCGGCGCGCGCCACCGGATCCCGCACGATGCGGCTGGCGTCCAGCGCGATCGCGTCCACCACGGCCTGCGGCGTGCGGGCCGGTGCGAAGAGGCCGAACCAGGTGCCGGCGCGGAATCCGGGATAGCTGGCGGCCACCGTCGGCACCTCGGGCAGCAAGGCCTGGCGCTCTTCGCCGCTGACCGCCAGCGCAACCAGGCGGCCGCTGCGGATGTGGGGCAGCGCCGGGCCGATCGCAATGAACATCAGGTCGACCTGGCCGGCGATGACGTCCTGCATGCCCACCGGTCCGCCGCGGTAGGGAATGTGCGTCGCATGGATGCGCGCGCGCTGCTTGAGCATTTCCATGCTCAGCTGCTGCGGGCTGCCGTTGCCGGCCGAGGCGTAGTTGTACTTGCCGGGATGCGCCGCGGCGGCGCGCGTGAAATCGGCCAGTGTCTTGAAGCCGGTCTTCGGATTCGCCACCAGCACGAAGTCGATCTTGCCGAGCGAGGCCACCGGCACCAGGTCGCGCAGTGCGTCGTAGGGCAGACCGGGCTGCAGGTTGGGCAGGATCGTGATCGGCCCGTCGGCCCCGACCAGCAGCGCATGGCCATCGGGGGCGGCCTTCGACAGTGCGTCGGCGGCGACGATGCCGCCGGCGCCGGCGCGGTTGTCGATCACCACCGGCTGGTTCCAGCGCTCGGACAGGCGCGTGCCCAGGTAGCGCGCGAGCACATCCGGCGTGCTGCCGGGCGTGTTGGCCACCGTGATGTGAACGGCCCGCGCCGGAAAGGCCGGCGTCTGGGCCTGGGCCTGGGCATTGGTGTTGGCCGGCCAAAGGGGCGCGGCGCCGAGCGCCAGGGTCAGGACCAGCCTGAGGAATGCGGATGCTCGCATCGGGAGTCCCGGGGATGAAGGGAACGAGCCGCGTCGACCGGATGTCGCGGCATGGGGCGCGATTGTGCGGATTCGGAATCGAAACGCGAACGACCGTTTCGGCAGATGCTTATCCGCGATCCGGCATATGGAAGCGGGACGTGGTGGAAGCCCGCGCTTGCCTGCCCGGTGCGGCGTCTATGGCAAGGCGTCGAACAGCTGGCGATCGACCTTCCAGTCGGGGCCGTAGGTGGCGTCGGCATAGGCGTACACCACGGCCGATCCCAGCAGCCCGTGCAGCACATCGCCCTGCGCCGCGCGCCGGCTGATGACTGCGTTGAGCGCGCCCTTGCGCGCCAGGTCCTGAAGCGCCTGGTCGACCCAGCGCTTGAGGTGCGCGGGTTCGAGCGCGGCGACTTCCTTCTTCATCGCCTCGATCTGCTCGCGCAGCCAGTTCGCGCCTTCGACGTTCGGCGCCGGGCCGGCGGGTTCGGGCGCGGATTCCGGCGCCGCGGGCACGGCCGCGTCGGCGCGCGCCCGGGTGTCGGGGCCGCCCTCGGTCACCGGTTCGTTGCGCAGCAGCGAGCGCAGGTAGGAGAAGGCGTTCTCGATGGTGCGCAGCGACTTGTTGGCGGCGCGGCGCTCGAGCACCTCGATCTGGGCCCGCACGCGTTCGTCGCCGAACTCTTTCAGCAGCCCTTCCAGCTTGATCTCCCGGATGCCCAGCGTTTCGGCGCGCAGCACCAGCGTGGCGTCCACCGGCTCGCCCGAGAGCGGCCTCGGCGCCGGCGCCTGGCGCTTCTTGCGGACGGCGAACTGGACCTCGGTGATCACCCTGCCCTGCTTGTGCTCGATCAGGTCGATCTCGAGGTCGGTTTCGGCGTTGATCTCGACCACCGCGTCCTTCACCCGCTCGTTCTTGAACTTGCGCCATTCGCGCCGCTCGGGCCCGGGCCCGTTGCTCAGGGCGTCGACCCACCAGGTCACGGGCTTGCGGCTGGTGACGCCGCTGGGGTTCTCGCGGTAGCGCGCACAGATCTCGTAGAGCGCCACGGCGGTGTAGGAGCCCAGCTTGGCCAGCACGTCGAGGTCGATCCGGGCCCAGCGCTGCGGGTCCCGGAGTGCGGCCATGATCGTCGGCGGATAGGACCAGCTGACCCAGTTCTCGCCGCGCCGGAGTTCCAGCGCGACTTCGGACAGCATCGAGAAGCCGCGCCACTTGACGCCGTCGCCCGGTGCGGTCGACTCCCAGTCGACCTCCAGGCTGCGCATCTCGATGAGGTACTTCTTGGCCGCCGTGCGTTCGCTGCCGCTGGAACCCGTGGTGCGCAGGATGGCCGCCAGCGGGGCCTCGAACATGAAGTCGGCCGCGGGCATCCCGGGCAAGGCGACCAGCCGGGTCTGCGCCACCTGCAGCAGCGCGCTGTAGATGCGGCGCCCGGTCAGGGTCACGCGGGCCGAACGCGGCATCATCACGATCATCTCGTGCGGCTTCCTGAGCTCCAGCACGTCGTCGACGGCGTGGCTCATGATCGGCTTGTCGCCCGGATTTCCCGCGATCTGATGACTCATTGCAGCGTCGATCTTATGTCCAACCGGGTTTGGACACAAGCCAGCGGTGTCGGCCGCCGCCGAGGCCGATCAATTCCTGGACATTTGGCGTGCGAGGGGGCGCGGCGGGGCCGATTAAAAGCTGGACGTTTGCGGAAGGCGGGCCCGAATCAGGGTGGCCGCGAGGCGATTAATAGCCGGACATTCGGCCCAGACCGCCCTCCGAAGAGGCGCCAGGCGAGCCCGAGAGCCCGCTTAAAACCCGGACACTTGCGTCAAACGGCCTCCGAACCGGCCGAATCCGGCTGTGGATAAGGCTGTGTACCCCGCCGATGAGGAGCTGGACGGATTCCGACCAAAGGCTGGACGCATCCGATCAAAAGCTGGACGCAAGCGATTAAAGTCTGGACGGATGGGCCGCTGGATTGACTCTAAGTCGTTGATTTAATTGAAGAAATTCCAGTTATCCCGGCGCTTAATCTCTTGAAGTTATTCAAGTTTCTCTCTTAATCTCGGGAGAGAGCCAAGAAAAGGGACCCAAAGCGGGATCCGCGTCCAAGTCTTCACTTGATATCGCGGCCATTCTTCGTTTTTTCCCCAGTGCCCTGCATAATCGCACGACACTCAAACTTTCAAGGCAGATTCCGTGGACATCAAGCAAACCATTCGACGTCAGAACCTGGAAGACATCGAGCAACAGGCACACAAGATCGCCGGGATGATGGACCGCATCCGCTCGGCGATGCTGGCGCCCACCGCTGTGAAGTCTGCGCCCAGCCTGAAGGCGGTGCAACTGGCGGACCTGTGCGGTGTCGACAAGTCGAAGATCTCGTACCGGCTCACGCGCGGCGACCTGCCTGCCGGGGAAATCCACGGCAACAGCCGCGAGTGGACCATGGCGGAGGCCCAGAGCTGGGCGCGCGAATTGCGTTCCGAGCACCTGCGGCCCGAAGGCGCGGCGGGCATCACGATCACGGTGGCCAATTTCAAGGGCGGCGTGGCCAAGACGACATCGGCCGTGACGCTGGCACAGGGCCTGTCGATGCGTGGCCACCGCGTGCTGT
>NZ_JBFUCI010000046.1:0-22768 GCF_056405335.1 Variovorax sp. P1_H12_2 | reverse complement strand
GGCGCTCACGCGCCAGAGGGCGAACACGATGGCCACCAGGACCACGACGACGCCCGTGGCGAGAACCAGTCGATCGGCGAACAAGCGGCGCATCGGGATCTCCTAGACGACCTAGACGAAGCTGTAGCGCTCCGAGTGGTACTTGGACAGTGGCACCTTCATCTCGCCCAGCGCCGCCTCGATCGCATCCATCATCACGTTCGGGCCGCAGATGAAGTACTCGTGGTCGGCGTAGCGCGGCGGCAGATGGCGCTTGAACACCTCGGCGCCGACGTAGCCGCGCTCGCCGGCCCAGCCTTCCGGCGGCTGCGACAGCACGTAGACCACCGTCAGGTCGATCCGCGTTGCCAGCGCGTCCAGTTCCTCGCGGAAAGTCAGGGACTCCAGGTCCTTGCCGCCATAGAGCAGGATCAGCGGGCGCTTGTCGCCGCGGTCGGCCAGCGTGCGGATCATGCTCACCATCGGCGTGATGCCGATGCCGCCCGCGATCAGAACGTGCATGTCCGCCGGGTTGCCGATGGTGAAGGCGCCGTAGGGGCCGTCGAGGTAGACGCGCCGGCCCACGGGGACCTTGGCGATCCCGCTCGTGAAGTCGCCGAGGTTCCGGATCGTCATCTCGACGCGGCCGTCCGCGGCCTCCGCGCTCGACGAGAAGGAGAACGGATGGCCGGTGATCCTGAACGGGCTCCCCCACAGCGTCAGCCATCCGAACTGGCCGGGCCTGAATCGGAAGCCGGCGTGGCCGTCGGGCCGCATCACCAGCGTCGTCGTGTCGCCGCGCTCCTGGCGCACCTCCGCCACGCGGTACGGCCGGCGCAGCATGAAGAGCGGCTTGACCACGCGCACGTAGCAAAGCAGCGCGATCCAGAAGACCGTCATGCCGATCCACAGCGCGCGCTTCAAGGGATCGGCGAGGTAGAAGCCCCAGCCGACCATGTGGAGCAGCCCGCCGCCAACGGCGATGAGGGCCAACAGGATGTGCGTGGCATGCCAGAGCTCGTAGCTGATCTTCAGTCGGGTGCGCCACAGCGCCATCACCACCAGCGCCACCAGCGCGCCCAGCGACAGCACCGCGAACACCGCGCCCGGCGGCACGTCCGCCAGCGACGCGGGCGGCGCCAGCTTGTCCGACCCGGTCGCCAGCAGGATCAGCGGATGCACCACCACCAGGGCGACCGCGAGCAGCGAGACCCGGCGATGGAAGTGATAGATGACGTCCTCGCCCCAGGGCTCGGTGACGTGGCGGAAGCGCGCCGTCAGGCCGAACTGCAGCCCCATCATCGCCAGGCCCGAGTAGCCCAGCGCGACCGAGAACTCGGTCCAGAAGTCGCGCGCAGGCGGCAGCGCACCCGCCAGCAGCGCGAACAGCGGCGCCAGGATGAACAGCAGGTAGACCGCGATCCAGACGCTGCGGCGCACGAGATCGCGGTGGCGCACGCTCAGAGGCATGTGGAGAGCAGYAGCGGCGGGCCGAAGGTCAGGAGCGTGGCGGCAAAGGCGGCGATGGTGGTCCAGACGATCGCCGCATGCAGGAAGCTGCCGGTCTCGCCATGGTCGTGATCGGAGCGTGCCCTGGCGAAATTTCGCCACATCCATCCGACCGCCGCCAGATGCGCGAGGAACACGAGGACCAGGCTCCAGCGCAGCGCGCCGGCCGGCCAGCCGAAGGCGCAGCCGATCGCATGGAGCGCATAGAGCACCACGAGCGCGCTGCACCAGACGGCAAAGCCGCCCGCGAGCCACCAGACCCRCCGGGTCGGGATCGTCAGCACATTCGTCACGCTCATGGCCGTCCTCCAAGCACCGTCACCAGCGCAGGCAGCGCGAGCACCAGACCCAGCGCGATGATGCCCGTCACCAGGGTGTAGTCGAGCCAGAGCCGGGTCAGGCGCAGGTCGGTGCAGCGCCGCCGCGAGATGTAGCCGCTGCGGATGCGCTGGAAGTTGCTGATGAGAAACAGCAGCCCGGCGCCGGCATGCAAGGCCACATAGCCCAGCAGCACCGACGCGGTCGCGCCGAGCGCATGCTCGCGCGGATGCGGCGCGACGCCCATGATCAGCTCCACGACGGCTGCGACGGCCGCGATCAGCGCGATCGCGGTGAGCGCCATCCAGCCCGAGGCCTTGCCGCTGGCGATCACGACCCTGAGCGAAGCGCGCGCCGCCAGCGCGGCGACCAGCAGACAGGCGATGGCGCCGAGGGCCTGCAGCCGGTTCGGCTCGGGCGGCGTCATCTTCTGCCAGTCCCCGCCGGCCAGCCAGAGATAGAAGGTACCGAACACCATCGACGTGAACAGCGTGCCATTGGCCACCAGGGCGCAGATCAGCGCCAGCCAGGACGGCGCGCTCGCCGCCTCGGTGTGCGGCGGCACCTCGACACCGAGGCCGACCGGCAGCGGGCCATAGTCGCGCGGCAGGCCGGCACGCCGCCCCGCGAAGACGAACAGGCCCAGCGTGACCAGGGCCAGCACCAGCGACACCCAATAGGCCTTGAACAGGAAGCCGAGCACCACCCCGCCGGTGAAGAGCGCCGTGACCAACGGCAGGTAGGTCGGGTTCGGCAGCACGATCAGCTGCTCGGGCTTGCCGCTCGTGATGTGCACGCCCAGCGTCTCCTGCCAGCCGTTGCGCGTGGAGCCCAGGTAGCCTTCGCCGCGTGCCAGCGAGACGGCGAGTTCGCCCTTCGGGATCTTGTCGGTCTGCGGACCCAGGTGCGGAATCGAGGCGAAGGCATACGGCGCCGGCGGAATCGGCATCGCCCATTCGAAGGTCGTGGCCCGCCAGGGATCGCGCCGCACGCGGCGTCCGTAGCGCAGCTGCACCACCACGTCGATGACGAGCAGTCCGAAGCCGATCGTCATCACGAAGCCGCCCACCGAGGACAGCAGGTTGAGCCAGTTCCAGCCTTCGTCGCCGCGGTAGGTGTAGACGCGCCGCGGCATGCCCAGCAGGCCGGTCAGGTGCATCATGAAGAAGGTCATGTTGAAGCCGATGAAGATCAGCCAGAACGCGAGCACCGACAGCCGCTCCACCGCGGCGCGCCCGGTCAGCAGCGGCAGCCAGTAGTACAGCGCGGCCACCATCGGGAAGGCGAGCGCCCCGGCCACCACGTAGTGCATGTGGGCGACGACGAAATAGGTGTCGTGCGCCTGCCAGTCGAAGGGCACCATCGCGAGCATCACGCCGGTCAGCCCGCCCATCGCGAAGACGAAGAAGAAGCCGAAGACGTAGAGCATCGGAACGTCCCAGCGCGGCTTGCCGTGCGACAGCGTGGCCAGCCAGGCGAAGACCTGCACCGCCGTCGGCACCGCGACGATCGCCGAGCCGGCCGAGAAGAAGGCCAGCGCAAGATGCGGAATGCCCACCGTGAACATGTGGTGCACCCAGATGCCGAAGCTCAGGAAGGCCAGCGCGATGATGGCGACCACGATCGCCCGGTAGCCCACCAGCTCGCGGCCGGCGAAGACCGGGATCATCGTCGACAGCACGCCCGCCATCGGCAGGAAGATGATGTAGACGTCCGGATGGCCGAACAACCAGAACAGGTGCTGCCACAGCAGCGAGTCGCCGCCGCGCGTCGGGTCGAAGAAGGGCAGGCCGAAGGCGCGCTCGAGCTCGAGCAGGATCGAGCCGAGGATCAGCGGCGGAAAGGCCACGATCATCATCAGCGCCGTGACCAGGATGTACCAGCCGAAGATCGGCATCCGGTCGAGCGACATGCCCGGCGCGCGCATCTTGAGGACCGAGACGATGATCTCGATGGCGAGCGACAGCGCGGAGATCTCGACGAAGGTGATGCCGAGCAGCCAGATGTCGGCGTTGACGCCCGGGGTGTAGACGTTGGAGCTCAGCGGCGTGTACATGAACCAGCCGCCATTGGGCGCGACGCCCAGGACCAGCGACACCGTCACGATCGAGGCGCCGAACAGGTAGCACCAGTAGCCGTAGGCGGTCAGCCGCGGGAAGGCGAAATCGCGCGTGCCGAGGATCTTCGGCGTCAGGTAGACCGCGAAGCTCTCGACCATCGGAATGGCGAACAGGAACAGCATCATCGACCCGTGCACCGTGAAGACCTGGTTGTAGGTCTCGGGGTCGAGAAAGGCCGAATGCGGCGTCGCGAGCTGCACGCGGGTCAGCATGCCCAGCACGCCGGCGATGAGGAAGAAGACGAAGGACGTGATGAACATCCGCATGCCGATGACCGAATGATTGACGGCGGCCAGCCGCTGCCATCCCGGCCCGGTGGCCCAGATCTTGTTCAGCTGCCGGTGCAGCCGCAGCGCGCGGGCGCCGCCTTCCGGCTGCGGGTCGACGGATCCACTCATTTCTTCGCCTCCGGCGCTGCGAGCGCCTGCGTCAGGGCAGCGGAAAAGTCCTCCGGTCGGTGGACGATGACGACGAAGCGCATGCCCGCGTGGCCGAGGCCGCAGAATTCGTCGCAGGTGCCTTCATAGCGGCCCGGCTGATCGGCCTGGATGCGCAGCCGGTTGACCCTGCCCGGCACCGCATCGATCTTGCCCGCGAAGCGCGGCACCCAGAACGCATGGATCACGTCCTTGCTCGTCACGACCATGTCGACCGGCGCGCCCGCGGGCAGCAGCAGGACATTGCGCGTCTCGACGCCGCCATGTCCGGGGTAGCGAAACGTCCAGACCCACTGCGCCGCCACCGCCTCGATGCGCTGCGCCGGCGCGCTGCCCGGCAGCGGCAGCAGGCGCTCTCCGGTGACCAAGCCATAGGCCAGCAGCGGCAGCAGGACGATCGCCGGCAGCACCAGGCCGCCCAGCACGATCCAGCGCGTCGGCGACACGCTGGAGCCCCAGCCCGGACGCCTCATCACCTGGATGAAGATGCCGATGACGAGCAGGAAGAGCACGGCCGAGCCGATCAGCATCACCCACCACATCGTGGCGATGGAGGCCGCGGCCGGCCCCGAAGGATCGAGCGTCGACAACGGCCCGCTGCAACCGGACAACGCCGCCAACGATCCGGCTTGGAGGCCGACGCGCAAGACGCTACGATCGCCGCTCACCGGATGCGACATCCGCTGCAAAGGAGAAGAACCATGGCGGACACAGGCGACAGGTCTCAACCCCGGAGCGAAGTTCTGCTGGAACTGCAGCGGCTCGACGTCGGCTCCGCGGTCGCGCTGGTGGGCCATCCGTTGCACGTGATGCTGGTGCATTTCCCGGTCGCGTTCGTGGTCGCAACCCTCGGCGTCGACGTCTTCTACTGGTGGTCGGGCGATGTCTTCTGGCTGCGTGCAGGCCTGTGGTCGGCCGGCATGGCATTCTGGAGCGGCGTCGCCGCGAGCCTCGTCGGCACCGGCGAGCTGCTGCTGGTGCGCGGCATCCGCCTGCACGAGGCCAGTTGGTCGCACGCCATCGCGGCGATGACGCTGGTCGCGATCGCCGGGGCCAGCTGGGGCCTGCGCCTGACCGATCCGGCCTCCGTGCTGCCGCACGGCCTGGTGCTGTCGGTGCTGGCTTCGGTCATGGTCGGATTCGCCGGCTGGCACGGCGGCAAACTGGTGTTCGATCATGGGATCGGCATCCTCGTGTCGCCGAAGGACTGATGCCACAGGCGTGAGAGCCCGCCGGGCTCGAACAGGTGCGTCGCGAACTGGTTCGAGTCGATCTGGGGCTTGGCCAGCACGACCCAGACGATGGCGACGATCAACACCGCGTAGGTGCCCGACAGCGCCACGAACGAGAACCGCCCGAAGCGGCCCTGGGGCGAGAACAGCTGGTGCACCACCAGGCCGGCGACCACATGCAGCATCGCCATGATGCCCACCAGCACCATCTTGATGGAGAACCATTCCTCGAAGGTGGCCTGAAGGAAGATCAGCGCCGTTCCGCTGGCGATGGCGAAGAAGGCGGCCGGCGAGGTCAGCTCCACATACACGAGGCGGACGATCCGGTGCAGCCGGTCCAGATCCGCACCGGCCTCGAGAGCGCGGCGCTGCCAGAACAGGAAGGGCAAGGCGAGCAGGCCGCCCGACCAGATCGCAATCGCGGCCAGGTGAATGAACTTCAGGGCCGTCGTCACAAGGCGGCCTCGGTGGGCCGCAGGCTCGACCAGGCAAGCCAGAGGCCGGCGGCCAGGTAGGGCAGCATCGCCGGCACCCACATCAGGAGCCCGGCGAGCTGCTGGTCGGCCAGCGGCGTGAAGCCCCAGGCCAGGGTGCTCGCGAAATGCACCGGGTAGAGCGGCACCGAGGCGAAGACGATCAGGGCGCCGAGCAGGCCCATCTGCCCGATGGTCACCCCGAGCGCCACCAGCGCGGTGCCCGGTGGCGTGGCCGGCGACAGGATCGCCCGCCACATCAGCCAGCCGCTGCCCAGCAGCGACAGCTGCATCAGCCAATAGCCCGGCACGCTGGCGAGACCCCAGGCATAGGGCCCCGGCGCATGCCAGAGCCACAGGGTGACCGCATGGGCCGCGACCCACATGGCGAGCGGCACAGGGCCGGCGCGCCGCTGAGGAAAGGCGAGCGCCAGCAGAGGCGCCACGGCGCTCACGAGAATGACGTGATGCAGCACGCGCACCGAGAAGAGCGCCGACGACAGGGCGCACAAGGGCGAGACGAAGACCACGGCCATCAGCGCGATGGCGCCCCAGCCTGCGCGAGCATCGGACGAGCGACCGCGAACGACCACGAAGGCCAGCGCCGCAAGCGCAGCGATCAGCAGCGGATCGGCATTCCAGCGCGACCACACTTCGTCAGGGACCGCGGCGGCGCCGCAGTAGGCGATCATTGAATTCATCATGGCTCGCTTGTTCTTCCGCCGTTCCGCAACTGCGGATACGAGGCGGGCTGCCCGGCTTGAAAAAATACTAGCGCAGGCCGCGGCRCCCGTCGCAGGGTTCGACACGCATGACAAACGCCCACTTCTGTGCAATGCCTGTGGCACGGCRCCTCACGGGTCGCCACGGTTCAACGGCAGCCACCCAGGCGACGCTGCACTGTCGTCCCAAGCAGGGCAAAAATCAAGCTGCGGCATGAAAGCCGGGCACTCGCCCGCCAGGCCCGACAATGTCGGGGTGTCTCCCTCCCCCACTCCTTCCCCGCCATCGGCCTCGGCCGCTCATCCCTACGAGAGCCTCACGCCCGACGTGGTGCTCGATGCGCTCGCCACACTGGACATGCATGGAGACGGGCGGCTCACCGCCCTGAACTCCTACGAGAACCGCGTCTACCAGGTCCATCTCGAAGACCGCAGCGCGGTGGTCGTCAAGTTCTACCGGCCTGGCCGCTGGGACGATGCCGCGATCCTCGAGGAACACGGCTTCGCGCTCGAGCTCGCCGCGGCCGAGGTGCCCGCCGTGGCGCCGCTGGCGGTCGATGGCCACACCTTGCACCGGCATGGCGGCTTCGCCTTCAGCGTCAGCCCGTACCGCGGCGGACGGGCGCCGGAACTCGAGGACTTCGAGGTGCTCGAGTGGGTCGGCCGCTTTCTGGCGCGCATCCACGCCATCGGCGCGCAAAAGCCCTTCGAGGCGCGCCCGACGCTCGACCTCCAGACCTTCGGCATCGCCTCGCGCGACTGGCTGCTGGGCCACCAGATGGTGCCGCTCGATGTCCAGCGCGAATGGGAGACGGCCTGCAACGCGGCCTTCGAGATGATCRCAGCCACCGCGCTCGGCGCCCGCCACGACGGCGACAACGACTCGGCGCTGAAGAAGCTGCGGCTGCACGGCGACGTGCACCCCGGCAACATCCTCTGGACGCCCACCGACCGGCCGGACGGTGGCCCGCATTTCGTCGATCTCGACGATGCCCGCACCGGCTTCGCGGTGCAAGACCTGTGGATGCTGCTCTCCGGCGACCGCGCCCAGCGCACTGCGCAGTTGAGCGGACTGCTCGACGGCTACGAACAGTTCCGCGACTTCGACCGCCGCGAGCTGGCGCTGATCGAGCCGCTGCGCACGCTGCGCCTGATCCACTACAGCGCCTGGCTGGCGCGGCGCTGGGAAGATCCGATCTTCCCGATCAACTTCCCGTGGTTCGGCTCGAGCGACTACTGGAAGGGCCAGATCCTGATGCTGCAGGAGCAGTGCGAGCAGATGGCCGAAGAGCCGCTCTACGCATAGGCCCCCACGCTCCCTCACTGCGTGTGGTCGCTGCCCCCCGAGGGGGCCGCAGGCCGCCTTGGGGCGGCCCGGCGCCGGCCTAGTCGCCCGGCGCAGGCACGGCTGCCTGCACCGCGCGCAGGAAGCCCTGCACCACCGCGTTCTCGGGCCCCTCGCGCCAGACGCAATAGGCGTCGGAGCGCGACACCTCTTCCTCCAGCGGCCGGAACACCGCGCCGCGCAGCGCCGCGTGCCGCAAGGCGCTCGGCACCAGCGCCACGCCCATGCCCTGCGACACCAGCGACACGACCGAGAGCCAGTGGCGCACCTCGTGCCGCACCTCGGGCCGGAAGCCCGCATCGGCGCAGATCGAGAGGATGCGCTCGTGGTAGTCGGGCGAGGCATTGCGAGAAAACAGCACGAAAGGTTCGTCGCGCAGGCTCGCGGTGGCGACCTTGCGCCTCCGTGCGAGCCGGTGCCCGACCGGCAGGCAGGCCACGAAAGGCTCCGACACCAGCAGCGCATGGCGAAGCTCAGCGGGCATGCGGCTGGTGTGGACGAAGCCGACATCGAGCCGGTCGTGCAGCAACTCGGCGATCTGCTCGCCCGAGTTGAGCTCGGCCAGCGTGATGCGCACCGCCGGGTGTTTCGCCTGGAACTTGGCGAGCGCCTGCGGCAGGCCCCGGTAGAGCATGGCGCCGACGAAGCCGATGCGCAGGCGGCCCGCCGAGCCCTGCGAGACGTCGCGGGCCTCCAGCGCGGCCTCCTCCGCCTGGCGCAGCAGCAGGCGCGCCGAGTTCTGCAGCACGCCGCCGGCGGGCGTGAGCCGCACTTCCTTGCTGTTGCGCTCGAACAGCCGCGCGCCGACGGATTCTTCCAGCTGGCGGATCGCGACGCTCAGCGGCGGCTGCGAGATCGCGAGCCGCCGCGCCGCCCGGCCGAAATGCAGCTCCTCGGCCAGGACGACGAAATAACGCAGATGACGCAGTTCCATGCGGCTCAGTTTTTCACAATAGGCAAATCAAATCAATCAAGACGTATCTGATATTGGACAGGAATCGTCAACGGCGGAAAGATGCGGCCGACAAGGAGACCCGACATGTCCAGTACCGCTGCGCCCCGCGTCGATGCCGCCGCCCATCCCGTGCCCGACCGCCACGGACAGAACCTCTTCACCACCGACACCGAGCTGCACAAGCTGCTGGCGCTCTACCTGCCGCGCGAGCTGCTGCAGCACATGCGACCGCACTTCGAGCGCCTGGGCGCCCTGGCCGGCGGCCCGCTCGACGAACTCGCGCAGACCGCCGACAAGAACCCGCCGACGCTGTCGCTGCGCACCCGCACCGGCATCGACGACCAGAAGGTGATCAAGCATCCCGCCTACATCGAGATGGAGCGGCTCGCGCTGAGCGAATTCGGCCTGGCCGCGATCTCGCACCGCGACGAGACCCTGGGCTGGAAGGGCAAGATGCCGCCGCTGGTCAAGTACGTGCTGACCTACCTCTTCGTGCAGGCCGAGTTCGGCCTGTGCTGCCCGGTCTCGATGACCGACTCGCTGGCGCGCACGCTCAAGAAGTACGGCAGCCCCGAACTGGTGGCGCGCTTTCTCCCGCGCTTCCAGTCGCTCGACTTCGACACGCTGGCCCAGGGCGCGATGTTCATGACGGAGCAGGCGGCCGGCTCCGACATCGCAGCGACCGTCACGCGCGCCTGGCAGGACGAGGCCGGCCAATGGCGCCTCGGCGGCGACAAGTGGTTCTGCTCCAACCCCGACGCCGACTTCGCGATGGTGCTGGCGCGCGCCGACGACGCCCCGGCCGGCATGAAGGGCGTGTCGCTGTTCCTGCTGCCGAAGCGGCTCGACGACGGCAGCGCCAACCACTACCGGATCCTGCGCCTCAAGGACAAGCTGGGCACGCGCTCGATGGCCAGCGGCGAGATCCGGCTCGAAGGCGCGGTGGCGTACCTGGTGGGCGAGGCCGGCCGCGGCTTCCAGCAGATGRCCGACATGGTCAACAACTCCCGCCTGTCGAACGGCGTGCGCGCTGCCGGCCTGATGCGTCGCGCGGTGGCCGAGGCCGAATACGTGGCCGGCGAGCGCCGCGCCTTCGGCCGCCGGCTGGCCGACATGCCGCTGATGCAGCGCCAGCTGCAGAAGCTCAGGCTGCCGGCCGAGCAGTCGCGCACCATGGTGTTCCAGACCGCGCTGGCGCTGGCGCGCTCGGACGGCGGCGACAAGGCGGCCTACCCGCTGCTGCGCATCCTGACGCCGCTCATCAAGTTCCGCGCCTGCCGCGACGCCCGCAAGGTCACCGGCGACGCGATGGAAGTGCGCGGCGGCTGCGGCTACATCGAGGAATGGAGCGACCCGCGCCTGGTGCGCGACGCCCATCTCGGTTCGATCTGGGAGGGCACCAGCAACATCGTCGCGCTCGACGTGATCCGCGCGGTCAAGCGCGAGGAATCGCTGCCGGCGCTGCAGGCGCACTTCGGTGCGCTGCTGGACGACATGGCCGTGCCGCCGGCCTTCGCCCAGGCCCTGCGCGAAGCACTGGTGCGGGCGTCGGCATTGACCGCCACCGCGGCGCACGAGGGTGGCGACGTGCTCGCACGCCAGGCGGCCTCGGCGCTCTATCACACCTGCAGCGCGATCGCGATGGCCTGGGAGGGCGTGCGCGGCGGCTCGGCGCAGCGAGTCGAGTGGGCGCAGCTGGTGCTGTTGCACCGCGTGCTGCCGCGCGACCCTCTGGCGCCGGATGGCGTGCCGGCGTCCTGGAGCGCCGCAGCACCGGAGAAGCACGCGGCCACCGCCTGACGCGCGGCGAAGACAAGAAATCAAGGAGACCACATGAAACTGCTCAAGACCCTCATCCTCGCCGCCGGCGTCGCCGTGCTGCCGGTGCTGCCCGTACTGTCGACGGCACACGCGCAGGGCTTCCCGACCAAGCCCATCTCGCTGATCATCCCGTTCCCGCCGGGCGGACCGACCGACGCGATGGCGCGCACGCTGGCGGCCGAGATCCGGGACCAGCTCGGGCAGCCCGTGATCGTCGAGAACCGCGCCGGCGCCGGCGGCAACATCGGCGCCGACTTCGTGGCGCGCGCCGAACCCGACGGCCACACGCTGATGTTCGGCACCTCGGGTCCGCTGGCGATCAATTCGAGCCTCTACCGCAAGATCAGCTACGACCCGGTCAAGAGCTTCACGCCGGTGATCCAGGTCGGCCATCTGCCCAACATCCTGGTCGTGAACCCGGCGGTGCCCGCGAAGGACGTGCGCGAGCTCATCGCCTACGCCAAGGCCAACCCGGGCAAGCTCAGCTATGCATCGTCGGGCAACGGCGCCTCCTCGCACCTGGCGGGCGTGCTGTTCAACGGCATCGCCGGCACCGACCTGCAGCACATCCCCTACAAAGGCACCGGCCCCGCGCTCAACGACCTGCTGGGCGGCCAGGTGTCGATGAGCTTCACCGACGTCCTGACCGCACTGCCGTACGTCAAGGCCGGCAAGCTGCGCGCGCTCGGCATCGCCACCGCGCAGYGCTCGCGGGCGCTCCCCGACCTGCCGACATTGGCCGAACAGGGTGTCACGGGCTACGACGTCAGCGTGTTCTTCGGCATCGTGGCGCCGGCCGGCACGCCGCCGGCCACGGTCGCAAAACTCAACAAGGCCTTCGCCGACGCGCTCGCCACACCCAAGGTGAAGCAACTGTTCGCCTCCCAAGGCCTGGAGCCGGCAGCGGACGGTTCGCCGGAGCAGCTCGGCCGCTTCATCGTGTCCGAGACCGCGAAGTGGAAGGACGTGGTGAAGAAGTCCGGCGCCCAGCTGGACTGATGTCGCCGGCCCCCGAGGAGACAAGAAAGTGAAATGGCTGTCACGCATGCGCCTTCACGGGCGCTACCCTCTCGCTGCCGCGGCACTGTGCTTCGCTGCGGCGGCGACCGGGCAGACCTATCCGCAGCGACCGATCACGCTGGTCGTTCCCTACGCGCCGGGCGGCCCCACGGACCAGCATGTGCGTGCGCTGGCCGACGAGGCAGGCAAGATCCTGGGGCAACCCATCGTGATGGACAACCGGCCCGGCGCCAGCGGAACCAATGGCGCCGCGGCATTGACCCGCGCCGCGCCCGACGGCTACACGCTGGCGGTGCTGCCGGCGTCGGTCTATCGCGAGCCCTACATCAACAAGGTCCCGTTCGACCCGAGGACCAGCTTCTCCTACGTGGCCCTGCTGTCCGACTACGCCTTCGGACTGGCGGTGAAGGCCGATGCGCCCTGGAAGTCCTGGAAGGACTTCGCCGCCGACGCGGCCAAGCGACCCGGCAAGCTGAACGTCGGCGCCACCGGCGCGGTGGGAACGCCGCGCATCGTCATGGACGAGATCGGCGAGGCCGCCAAGCTGCAGTTCAACATGGTGCCGTTCAAGGGCGATGCCGATGTGACGAACGCCATCCTCGGCGGCCACATCGATGCGGCGCCCTTGTCGGGCGTGGCCGTGCCGCACATCGAGGCCGGCAAGATGCGCTACCTGGCGATGCTCACGCCGCAGCGCGTCAAGCGCTACCCGACCCTGCCGACCATGAAGGACGAGGGCATCGACGCCTTCATCGATTCGCCCTATGGCATCGCCGGACCCGCCGGCATGGATCCGGCCCAGGTCAAGCGGGTGCAGGACGCGTTCAGGAAGGCACTGGAATCCCCGGCCAGCCAGCGCGTCCTCGACCAATTGAACCAGCCGGTCAACTACCTGGGCTCCGAGGACTACCGCGCGTACGCGCTCGCCAGCCATGCGCGCGAGAAGGGCCGCGTCGAGCGTCTGCGCCAGAAGGGGTTGCTCGATTGAACGCCGGTCGGTCACCTGCGAACACTTTCACGGAAGAAGGGCCCGGCCTGCTGTTCGGGCTGCCGATGCCGATGGTCCAGGCCTTCGGCCTGCGCGGCGAACAGATCGGACACGACAGCGCGCGCGTGCGCATGCCCTTCGACCCGATGCACACCAACAGCCGCGGCGATGTGCATGGCGGCGCCCTGGCCGTGCTGCTCGACTGCGCGCTGTCCAGCGCAGTACGCGCGCACGCGCCGACGCAGTTCGGCGTGGTGACGATCGACATCACGGTCCATTTCATCGCGCCGTCGAGCGGCGACGTGATCGCCTCCGCCTCCTGCCAGCGACGCGGCCGCTCGCTGTGCTTCGCGAGCGGCGAAGTGCGCGATACCCAGGGCGAACTGCTGGCGCTGGCCACAGGCACCTTCAAGCTGGTCGAACGCACCGCGGTGGCCTGAACCCAACGGCCTGCATCTTTTCTCTCATCCAAGGAAAACCCCATGACCGCGACTGCCAACACCGGCGCACTGGCCGGCATCCGCGTGCTCGACATCTCGCGCATCCTCGGCGGCCCGTACTGCGGCCAGATCCTCGGCGACCATGGCGCCGACGTGCTCAAGGTCGAGCCGCCGCAGGGCGACGACACGCGCACCTGGGGCCCGCCCTTCAAGGACGGCGTGGCTTCCTACTACCACGGGCTCAACCGCAACAAGCGCACGATGACGCTCGACCTGGGCAGCGAGGCCGGGCGCGAGGCGCTGCTGGCGCTGGTGGCCGAGGCCGACGTGCTGGTCGAGAACTTCAAGACCGGCACCATGGAACGCTGGGGCATCGGCTACGACGCGCTGTCGAAGCGCTTTCCGCGGCTGGTCTGGTGCCGCGTGTCGGGCTTCGGCGCCGACGGGCCGCTCGGCGCCCTGCCGGGCTACGACGCCGCGGTGCAGGCGCTGACCGGCATCATGAGCATCAACGGCGAGGCCGATGGCGGGCCGCTGCGCGTCGGGCTGCCGGTGGTCGACATGGTGACCGGGCTCAACGCGGTGATCGGCGTGCTGCTCGCGCTGCAGGAGCGCCAGCGCAGCGGACGCGGCCAGTTCGTCGAGGCGGCGCTGTACGACAGCGGCCTGTCGCTGCTGCATCCGCACGCAGCCAACTGGTTCCTCGACGGCCAGCCGCCGCGCCGCACCGGCAACGCGCATCCGAACATCTATCCCTACGACGCGCTCAAGACCGGCACCGATCCGATCTTCCTGGCGGTCGGCAACGACCGACAGTTCGCGAGCTTCTGCAACTGCATCGGCCTGCCCGAGCTCAGCGACGATCCGCTCTACCGCGACGCTGGTCTGCGCTCAGTCCATCGCGAAAGCCTGAAACAGCGTCTCGAGGCGCAGCTGGCGACCTTCGACGGCCGCCAGCTGGTCGACCAGCTCATGGCTGCGGGCGTGCCGGCGGCACCCGTGCTGTCGGTCGACGCGGCGCTCGAACACCCGCACACCGCGCACCGCGGCATGGTGGTCGAGATGGCAGGCGGCTACCGCGGCATCGGTGCGCCCGTGAAACTGAGCCGTACGCCGGCCAGCTACCGGCATGCGCCGCTGACGCCGGGAGAGAAGTTCGTCTAGCGTGCAGCCGCTACCGGCCGAGGCTCCGGAAAGGTCCAGGCGCCGCTGAGGATCTCGGCGCGCGGACGGTACAGGCGCACCGTGTAGTTCCAGCCGTTGGTGATGGGCAGGCAGTTGGGGGTCGACGCGTCGCAACCACCGAACTGGATGGCGATCGAGCCGTCGTCGCCCTTCTTCGCCGTGAGGTTGTTGAGCGCGTACGCGTTGGCCGGATTCTTCTGGAAGTAGCCCTCGGCGTTGTAGACGCTCACCGACCAGAAGGCGTCCACGGGCACCTCCTTGACGTCGAGGCGATAGACCGTGCTGCCGTCGTTCTTCGCCGGCGTGACGTTGAGATAGGTGGCATCCTTGTCGGGATTGCCGCCCCAGGCCGCCGCCGTTGCAATCAGGCGCCGCACCGGATCGACTTCTGCCTTGGTGCCGAACGCCTTCTTGAAATCCGGCAGGGTCGAGGACAGCACCAGCAGTGCCTCGCGGACCTTCTTCTGACTCGCGGCATCCCAGTTGGGCAGCTCGAGCTTGCCCGGCGCCTTCTGACTGACCTGGATGGCGTCCTGCAGCGCGTGCACCTGCTTGATGTCGTCCGGGCTGCTCGGGTCGACCAGCGTGCGGATCGCGGTGACCACATAGCGCGATCCGACGTTCTCGCGCGTCAGGGTGTGCGTGCCCGCGCCGTAGAACACGTTCGGCACGTAGTGGTCCTCGTTGATGACCTGCAGCGCCATGAAGCGCGGGCCGGAATCGGGCATCGTGATCGTCACCGGTCCGGCGTCGAGATCGAAGACGCCGGACGAATACAGCGTGTCGCGGTTGAGGCGGATCACGGTCTGGTGATCGATCGACGCCGGCTCGCGGCGATGCAGGAGCTTGCCCAGGCCGCCCTGCTTGGCGAGGGCGCCGACATACAGGTCGGTTTCCGCGCGCACGAAGTTGTCGGCCGTGACTGCGACCGCCTGGCCGGCGGACGGGGATTGCGATTGGGYGGGTTGGGTCATGGCGAGCGCTGCGGCGGCGATGCAGAGAGTTGCGAAGGGGCGGTCGAGAAGGTGGGGCATCACCCCAGCATAGATGAAGCCGGGTGCAAATTCACTTGCACCAAGGTGCAGGCCGGATGGCATGCCTGTGCAATTGCGCGCCCCCCTGTGCGGCTTCCCGAGCCAGGTCGCCAAGCGTGGCGCCGGGCGCGGGCAGGCGTCCCGCGGCGGGGCCTACTTCAGATAGGACCGCAGCGCCGCCACCACCGCCTCCGTGTCCTCGGCGCGCTGCGCCTCGTCGCTCGCGTTCGCGCCCAGATGCTCCCGGATGTGGCCTTCGAGCACCTCCAGCATCAGCCCGTTGACGGCGCCGCGTATTGCCGCGATCTGCTGCAGGATCGCCATGCATTCGGTTCCCTCGCCCAGCGAACTCTCCAACGCGGCTGTCTGGCCCCTGATGCGGCGCACCCGCGCGAGCAGCTTCGCGCTTCCTGTGATGGTGTGGGTCATGCGCGAATTCTAGGGCGTGCGAATATACTGGGGTACAGTATATGACCATGCAGACCTCTCATGCCGCCCGGGGCTGGCAGCACCGCCACGTCTTCGACGAAAGCAATCCATTGGCCGAACGGGCCACGCTGTGGGCCGCGGCATTGACGGCGCTCATGATGGTGGTGGAGATCGCCGGCGGATGGGTCTTCAACTCGATGGCGCTGCTGGCCGATGGCTGGCACATGAGTTCGCATACCGTGGCCCTGGGCCTGTCGGTCGTCGCCTATGCGGCGGCCAGGCGATTCGCCGACGACCACCGCTTTGCCTTCGGCACCTGGAAGATCGAGGTCCTGGGCGGCTACACCAGCGCGATCCTGCTGGCCGGCGTGGCCGTGTCGATGCTCTACCAGTCGGTCGAGCGGCTGTTGGCCCCGAGCGCCATCCACTATGACCAGGCGATCGCGATCGCGATCCTGGGCCTGCTGGTGAACCTGGCGTGCGCCTGGCTGCTGCGCGGCGGCCACCATCACGACCATCACGACCATCACGACCATCATCACCACGATCACGTCGCGCACGGGCACCATGACCTGAACCTGCGCTCGGCCTACGTGCACGTGGTGGCGGACGCCGCCACCTCGGTGCTCGCGATCGTCGCCCTGTTCGGCGGCAAGCTGTGGGGCGCGAGCTGGCTGGACCCGGTGATGGGGATCGTCGGCGCCGTGCTGGTCGCCCTGTGGTCCTGGCGGCTGCTGCGCGATTCAGGCCGCGTGCTGCTCGACGCCGAGATGAACGCACCGGTGGTGGCCGAGATCCGCGAGGTCATCGAGGCCAGCCCGGTGCCGGCGACCCTCTGCGACCTCCACGTCTGGCGCGTGGGCAAGGGCAAGTACGCCTGCATCGTCTCGCTCGCCACCCACGGCGACGTGGGGCCCGACTACTTCAAGCAGCAATTGCGCATCCACGAAGAACTGGTCCACATCTCGGTCGAGGTGAACGATCCGGACGCGGCGGTGGACGTCAAGCCAGCATCCGCTCGGCAATCAGCTGCCAGTGGGCCGCATCGACCGGCGTGATCGACAGCCGGTTGCCCCTGCGCAGCACGAGCATGTCGGCCAGCGCGGGCGTCGCGCGCAACTCCGGCAACGAGAGCAGCCGGGTCTTGCGCAAGGCCTGCACGTCCAGCAGCAGCCAGCGCGGTTGTTCGGGCTTGGACGCCGCATCGAAGTAAGGCGAGGTCGGATCGAACTGCGTCGGGTCCGGCCGCGTGCCCGATGCCACGCGCGCGATGCCCACGATGCCGGGCTCGGGGCAACTGGAGTGATAGAACAGCACGCCGTCGCCGACCTGCATCGCATCGCGCATGAAGTTGCGCGCCTGGTAGCTGCGCACGCCGGTCCAGGGCACGGTCGCGCCGGGCGCTGCGAGCGCGTCGTCGATCGAGCACTCCTCAGGCTCGGACTTCATCAACCAGTATCCGGACATGGCGGCGTGGCGCGGCGCGCGTGTCAGACCAGCAAGGCGTTGACCCGGCGCACGTAGGCGGCGGGATCGGCCGGCAGGCCCCCTTCTGCCAGCAGCGCCTGGTCGAACAGGATGTGGGCCAGGTCGTCGAAATGCGCCGAGCCCTCCAGCTTCCTGACCAGCGGATGCTCGGCGTTGACTTCGAGCACCGGCTTGAGATCGGGCGCGGGCTGTCCGGCCTGCTTGAGCATGCGCGCGAGCTGGGTGCTCATGCCGCCGTCCTGCACCACCAGGCAGGCCGGCGAGTCGACCAGGCGGGTGGTGACGCGCACGTCCTCGGCCTTGTCCCTGAGCGCCTCCTTGAGCCGCTCCAGCAGCGGCTTGAAGGACTCGGCCGCTTCCTCGGCCGCCTTCTTCTCGGCCTCGTCCTGCAGCTTGCCCAGGTCGACCGCGCCCTTGGCCACGCTCTGCAGCGCGGTGCCGTCGAACTCGGTCAGGTAGTTGAGCGCCCACTCGTCGACGCGATCGGTCATCAGCAGCACCTCGATGCCCTTCTTCTTGAAGATCTCGAGCTGCGGGCTGTTCCTGGCGGCGGCCAGCGTGTCGGCCGTGATGTAGTAGATCGCGTCCTGGCCTTCCTTCATGCGCGACTTGTAGTCGGCGAAGCTCACGCTCGGGGTGTCGGTGGTGCTCGAGGCGAAGCGCAGCAGTTTCGCGATCCGGTCGCGGTTGCCGAAGTCTTCGCCCAGGCCTTCCTTGAGCACCGAGCCGAATTCGGCATAGAACCTGGCGTACTTGCCCGACTCGTCGGCGTACTCGGCCGCAGCCTCGGCCGCCGGCATGCTCTCGGTGGCCTTCTTGTCGACCACGTCGGTGACCCCTTCGGTCGGCTCGGGCGCGGGCACGGATTCGCCGGAGCCGACGTCGATCTTGCCTTCGCTGCTCTCGGACGCCGTCTTCTGCTTCTTGGCCAGGTCTTCGAGCATGCCGAGCACGCGCTTGGTGCTGCCCTCGCGGATCGCCTTGACGTCGCGGCTCTCCTGCAGCAGCTCGCGGCTGACGTTGAGCGGCAGGTCAGCCGAGTCGATCACGCCCTTGACGAAGCGCAGGTAGCTCGGCAGCAGCGCCTCGGCGTCGTCCATGATGAAGACGCGCTTGACGTAGAGCTTGACGCCCGCGCCCTTGTCGCGGTTCCACAGGTCCATCGGCGCCTTGGCCGGGATGTAGAGCAGCTGCGTGTATTCGGTGTTGCCTTCGACCCGGTTATGGCTCCAGGCCAGCGGGGCCTCGAAGTCGTGGCTGACGTTCTTGTAGAACTCGACGTACTGCTCTTCGCTGATGTCCTTCTTCGGCCGGCTCCAGAGCGCGTTGGCCTGGTTGACCGGCTCCCACTCGCCGGTCTTGACCATGGCGCCGCCCTTGTTCTCCTCGCCTTCCTTCCACTCTTCCTTCTCCATCAGGATCGGGAGCGAGATGTGGTCGGAGTACTTGCCGATGATCGACTTGAGCTTCCATGCGTTGAGGTAATCCCCGGCATCGTCGCGCAGGTGCAGGGTGACGCTGGTGCCGCGCTCGGGGCGGGTGATGGTGTCGACCTCGAAGTCGCCGGCGCCGCTGCTGACCCAGCGCACCCCCTCTTCGGCGGCCAGGCCGGCGCGGCGCGACTCGACCGTGATCCTGTCGGCCACGATGAAGCCCGAGTAGAAGCCGACGCCGAACTGGCCGATCAGCTGGGCGTCGGCCTTCTGGTCGCCCGACAACCTGCTCATGAATTCCTTCGTGCCGCTCTTGGCGATGGTGCCGAGGTGGTCGATGGCTTCCTGCTGGCTCATGCCGATGCCGCTGTCGGTGATGGTCAGGGTCTTGGCCTCGGCATCGAAGGCGACGCGCACTTCGAGCTTGGGCTGGTCCTCGAACAGCGCGGGCTGGTCGATGGCTTCGAAGCGCAGCTTGTCGCAGGCATCCGAGGCATTCGAGATCAGCTCGCGCAGGAAGATTTCCTTGTTCGAGTAGAGCGAATGCGTGACCAGGTGCAGCAACTGGGCGACTTCGGCCTGGAACGGGAGTTTGGTCTTGGAGATGGTCATGGCGCGAGAACAATCAAAGGGGGACAAACGGTTCGCCAGCGGCGAACGTTCAACTTTACAAGACCTGGGGTTGCCCAGCCCGTTCGCAAGGGCCGGCCGGTTTCAAAGGCTTACGAGTCTCAGCGCGGCTGCGACTCCACCTCGCGCGTCCAGCGGTCGATCAGCCGCTTGCGCTCGGCCGCCTGGCCGTACTTCTCGAAGTCGTACTTGATGAGCTTGACCCCGTCCATCGACGGGATTCGCGGATCCGGCTTGAAGGTCCTGTTGGCCGGCGACTGCAGGCTGCCGGCCCTGGCGCCGATCGACTGCCCGGCCGGGCTCATGAGCCAGTCGTAGTAGCGCAGCGCGTTGGCACGGTTGCGCGCGCCCTTCACCAGCGCGATGCCGCCGACCTCGTAGCCCGTGCCCTCGCACGGCGCCGCGGTCTTGACCGGGTACTTGTCGTGGCGCCACTTGTCGAAGCCGAAGATGAAACTGATGCCGACCGCGACCTCGCCCTTGGCMACATTGGGCGCCTGGGCCTGGCCGCTGCGGGTGTAGGCGGTGGTGTTGCGGTGCAGCTTCTTCAGGTAGTCGAAGGCGGCGTCCTCGCCCATCAGCTGCACCAGCCCGGCGATGATGGTGTAGCCGGTGCCGCTGGTGGCGGGATGCGACATCTCGATCTCGCCCTTGTACTCGGGCTTGATCAGGTCGGCCCAGCAGCGCGGCTCGGGCAGCTGCTTCTTCCTGAGCACCTCGGTGTTGAAGCCGAAGCCCATCGCGCTGGTGTAGAAGCCGCCGACCCGGTTGCCCGACATCGCGTACTGCCGCACCGACCAGTCGTACAGGTCGTTGACGTAGGCCGGGCGGTAGGGTTCGAGCAGGCCTTCCTCGGCCGCCTGCAGGAAGGGGTCTCCGGTGCCGCCCCACCAGATGTCGGTCTTGGGGTTGGCCGCCTCGGCCCGCAGCTGGGCGCCGATCTCGCCGGTGCCCTTGTGCGCCTGCAGCACCCGGATGCCGGTGGCGCGCGTGAACTCCGCGGCCGCCGCCTCGCACCAGCCGGAGTCGGTGCTGCAGAGCGCATTGACCGTGCCCTGCGCGCCGGCGTTCGTCGCCGCCAGGAGTCCCAGCAGGGCGCCGACGACGGCAAGAGGTCTGGAAACGAAGCGGCGCATGGCGTATCCCGGGTTTCACGAAGGAAACCGCAGGATAGCGCCTGGCGGCTCCCACTCAGCGAGGCGTGCCCGAGGTGATGCCGGCCGTCCCGGTCGACTCGCCGATCGACTCGGTGTTCATCGGGTGCGACGCCTCGACCGCGCCCTTGTAGACCTCTGCGCGCGTGAGCTGCGACCTGACCGGCGCCGCCACGGTGGACTCGCCGACGGACTCCGTGGCAGCCGGGCGTGCCGCCGCCCTGGCGCCCGCGCTCACCTGGGGATCGGGCGMCGAGTTGTTGGTCTGCATCGGACGATAGTCCGAGCCGTCCGACTGCGCGCTCGCGGTCATCGAAGCAACGGCAGCGAGGGTTGCGAAAGCGCCAAGAGCGATGACTTTGACGGATGCATGCATGAGGATCTCCTGGAGTTGCACAGGCCCCACGCCCTGCGCCGTGCCATGGGCGGCGCGTGGGGCCTGTTGCCACTCTAGGCCGCCAGTCTGAGACGGGAATGAGCGAAGAATGAGTTCAGGATGAGCCCGGCAGATACACCCGCGCCCGCAGGCCCGCGCCATCGGACCGGTTCGCGAGCACGATGCGCAGGCCATTTCGCAGCGCGGCCGCCTGCGCGATGGCCAGGCCCAGTCCGCTGCCGCCGGCCGGCGCGCCCGCCACGCGGAAGAAGCGGTTGAAGACACGCTCGAGCTGGTCGGCCGGAATGCCCGGCCCGTCGTCGAGCACGTCGACCACCGGATGTCCATCGACCAGGTGCAGCCGGACGTCGACCACGCCGCCTTCCGGCGCATAGCGCACCGCGTTGTCAATGAGGTTGTCGAACACGCTGCGCAGTTCGGCCGGGGGCGCCAAGACGAGCGGTGCGATACCGCCTTCGAAGCCCACGTCGATGCGCCGCTGGTCGGCCAGGACCATCAGCTGGCCCATGCTGTCGCGCAGCAGCGTCGCCACGTCGACCGGTCCACGCGCGCTCGCCGCGGGCGCGTCCTGGCGCGACAGCCGCAGCAATTGCTCGATGAGATGCTGGGCGCGCTTGACGCCGCTTTCGAGCTGGGCGAAGCGCTCGACAGCGGCGCCGGCCGGCACGTGGGCGCGCAGATTCTCGATCTGCAGGCCGATCGCGGCCATCGGCGTGCGCAGCTCGTGCGCCGCATCCTGCATGAAGCGACGCTGCGTCGACAGCGCATTGCGCAGCCGGCCGAGAAGGCTGTTGAAGGCGATGACCAGCGGCGCGATCTCCTCCGGCACGCTGGCGATGGGGACCTCGGCCGGATCGCCCTCGTTCTGCGCCGCCACATCGCGCGCGACGGCGCGCAGCGAGCGCGAGGCGGCCGACACGATGAACAGCAGGATCAGCAGCGTGACGGGCAGCATCAGCAGGATCGGCAGGCTCTCCAGCAGCGCGCGGCGCACGATGCGGTTGCGGCGGAAGCTGTCGTTCTGCACCACCTGCACGCGCGGCATGGCCGCGAGCGTTCCGGCCTCGGCGGTGAAGACGCGCCAGGCGTCCTCCCTCCGGGTGCCGGTGCGCACGTCGCTGAAACCCGGCTCCGGCTGCAGCGCCAGGTCGAGCCCGGGCCACGAGGAGGCGAGCAGCGTGCGGCCGTCCGCGCTCCAGATCTGGACGACGAAGCTGCCGCGGCGGATGGCGTCATCGCCGGAGGCAGGCTGCAAGGCCGGAGGCCGGCGGTGGCTCGCGTGCGAATCGGCCACCAGGCGCATCTGGTCGTCCATGAAGTTGTTGACCAGCCGGCCGTAGGCCCCGTACGAGAGCCAGACCGTGGCCGCGATCGCCACCAGGTGCAGCGCAACGAGCCACAGCAGCAGCCGTCCGCGCAGCGACTGGAGCCGAAAGGGCGCCCTCACGCCGGAACGACCCGCCAACCGAGCCCGCGCACGTTGCGTATCGCCTCGGCGCCGAGCTTGCGCCGCATGCCGTGGATCACGACGTCGATCGCATTGCTGGTGACCTCCTCGCCCCAGCCGTAGATGCGGTCCTCGAGTTGCTCGCGCGACAGGATCGCGCCGGGGCGCTCCAGCAGGGCGTGCAGCAGCGCGAACTCGCGCGCGGTCAGGAC
>NZ_JBFUCI010000045.1:0-22868 GCF_056405335.1 Variovorax sp. P1_H12_2 | reverse complement strand
GCACGGTCTCGTGCACGCGCACGCCGGTGATCGCGCCGACCGTGCCGTTGAGGCTTTCGAGGTGCTGCACGTTGAGCGCCGACCAGACCTCGATGCCGGCGGCCAGCAGTTCCTGCACGTCCTGCCAGCGCTTGGCGTGGCGCGAGCCCGGGGCGTTGGTGTGGGCGAGCTCGTCGACCAGCAGCACGGCCGGCCGGCGCGCCAGCGCGGCGTCGAGGTCGAACTCCCGCAGCGTGCGGCCGCGGTAGGGCAGCTCGCGCAGGGGCAGCGCCTGGAGGCCGGCCAGCAGCGCCGCGGTCTCGCTGCGGCCATGCGTCTCGACCACGCCGATCACCACATCGCGGCCCGCCGTATGCTCGCGCTGCGCGGCGCTGAGCATCGCCCAGGTCTTGCCGACACCGGCATTGGCACCGAAGTAGATGCGCAGCTTGCCGCGCCGCGCGCGCTCGTCCTCCGCGCGCAGTTGCGCGAGCAGGGCATCGGGGTCGGGGCGCGCGGCGTCGTTCATGGCGGGACGGGTCAGCGCAGCGGCAGGTCCTTGCGCACCGCATGCCGATCACGGCGGGCGCGCCGCCGGGTGGTGAACGACACCATGAACCATGCAAAGCCCAGCGGAATGAAGAGGACGGCCAGCGCCAACAGCGCGTGCAGCAGATCGTCGTCCATCGCGAGCGCTCCTCAGCGCACCTGATCGAGCGCCAGGTTCAGCGCCAGCACGTTCACGCGCGGTTCGCCGAGCACGCCCCACAGCGGCGCCGCGGTGTGATCCGCGATCAGCTGCTCGACATGGTCGGCCGGCAGCCCGCGCACACGCGCCACCCGCGCCGCCTGGTAGCGCGCGGCGGCCGGGCTGATGTGCGGATCGAGCCCGCTGGCCGAGGCCGTGACCAGGTCGACCGGCACTGGCGCTGTGTTGCCCGGGTCCGCCGTGCGCAGCGCCTCGATGCGGCCCTTGACCGCCTCGGCCAGCGCCGGATTCAGCGGCCCCTGGTTGGAACCGCCCGACGCGGCCGCGTTGTAGGGCATCGGCGCGGTGGCCGACGGACGGCCCCAGAAGTGCTTCGGATCGCTGAAGTTCTGGCCGATCAGCGAAGAGCCGACCGCCTTGCCGTCGCGCAGAACCAGGCTGCCTTCGGCCTGGGCCGGAAACAGCGCCTGCGCGGCGCCGGTCACGGCCAGCGGATACAGGAGCCCGGTCAACGCGCTGAGCAGCACGAAGAGCACCAGGGCGGGACGAAGAATGCTTGTCATGGTGATGAGATCCTCAGACGAGATGCACGGCGACCAGCAGCCAGTCGATGAGCTTGATGCCGATGAAGGGGACGACCAGGCCGCCGAGGCCGTAGATCGCGAGGTTGCGGCGCAGCAGCGCCGCGGCACCCACCGGGCGGTAGCGCACGCCCTTGAGCGCCAGCGGGATCAGGAACACGATGACCAGCGCATTGAAGATCACCGCCGACAGGATCGCCGACGACGGGCTCGCGAGCTGCATCACGTTGAGTGCGCCCAGTTGCGGGTAGGTCGAGACGAAGATCGCCGGAATGATGGCGAAGTACTTGGCGACGTCGTTGGCGATCGAGAAGGTGGTGAGCGAGCCGCGCGTCATCAGCAGCGCCTTGCCGGTCTCCACCACTTCCAGCAGCTTGGTCGGGTTCGAGTCGAGGTCGACCATATTGCCGGCCTCCTTGGCGGCCTGCGTGCCGCTGCCCATGGCGACCGCCACGTCGGCCTGGGCGAGCGCCGGCGCGTCGTTGGTGCCGTCGCCGGTCATCGCGACCAGGCGGCCCTCGGACTGGTACTTGCGGATCAGCGCCAGCTTGTCTTCGGGCGTGGCCTCGGCCAGGAAATCGTCGACGCCGGCCTCGGCCGCGATCGCGGCGGCCGTGAGCTTGTTGTCGCCGGTGATCATCACGGTCTTGATGCCCATGCGGCGCAGCTCGGCGAAGCGCTCCTTGATGTCGGTCTTGACGATGTCCTTGAGCTCGACGATGCCGAGCACCCGGCTGCCCTCGGCCACCGCCAGCGGCGTGCTGCCGCGGCGCGCCACCGTGTCGGCGGCATGCAGCACCTCGGGCGCCATCGAGCCGCCCAGCGCCTCCACGTGCCGGCGCACCGCGTCGACCGCGCCCTTGCGCAGCGCGACCGGATCGGCGTCCAGGCTCGTCGGCGCCGCCGGCAGGTTGACGCCGCTCATGCGGGTCTGGGCGGTGAAGGGCACGAAGTGCGCACCGTCGACGCCCTGGCCGTCGATGCCGCCGCGGCGGGCCAATTCGACGATGCTGCGACCCTCCGGCGTCTCGTCGGGCAGCGAGGCCAGCAGCGCGGCGCGCGCCAGTTTGGCCTGTGACACGCCCGGCGCCGTGAGAAAGGCGCTGGCCTGGCGATTGCCGTGCGTGATGGTGCCGGTCTTGTCGAGCAGCAGCACATCGACGTCGCCCGCGGCCTCGACGGCGCGGCCCGAGGTGGCGATCACGTTGGCCTGCATCATGCGGCTCATCCCGGCCACGCCGACCGCCGACAGCAGGCCGCCGATGGTGGTCGGGATCAGGCACACCAGCAGCGCCACCAGTGCGGTCAGCGACACCACCGTGCCGGTGCCGATCGCGTTGACGCTGAACACCGAATACGGCAGCAGCGTGACGGTGACCATCAGGAACACGAGGGTCAGCGCCACCAGCAGGATGGTCAGCGCGATCTCGTTCGGCGTCTTCTGCCGCTTGGCGGCCTCGACCATGCCGATCATGCGGTCGAGAAAGGACTCTCCGGGATTGACCGTGATGCGCACGACCAGCCAGTCCGACAGCACGCGGGTGCCGCCGGTGACGGCCGAGAAGTCGCCGCCCGATTCGCGCACCACGGGGGCCGATTCGCCGGTGATGGCGCTTTCGTCGACCGAGGCGACGCCTTCGATCACCTCGCCGTCGAGCGGGATCACGTCGTGGGCCTCGACCAGCACGACGTCGCCGCGGCGCAGATCGGGCGCCTGCTGCGGCAGCCACTTGCCGCCATGGAAGGGCTCGGCCAACTTCTTGGCCCAGGTGTCCTTGCGCAGCCCCCGCAGCGAAGCGGCCTGCGCCTTGCTACGGCCCTCGGCCAGCGCTTCGGCGAAGTTGGCGAACAGCACGGTGAACCACAGCCAGACCGACACCGCGAACACGAAGGCCGACGACATGCCGGTGTCGCCCGGAAAGCTCAGCGCGTGCACCCACAGCAAGGTCGTGAGGATGCTGCCGATGTAGACGATGAACATCACCGGATTGCGCCACTGCACCCGCGGGCTCAGCTTGGCGAAGGCGCTCCACAGGGCCGGCTTGACCAGCGCGGCATCGAACAGCGAGAGGTGCATTTTCTTCCTGGCGAGGGCCTTGGCTTCAACCACGGCCGCCAGTTCGGCGGGCTCGCCGAGGGAGATAGGAGAAGGATTCTGTTTCATGGTCGGCGGTCTCATTTCCACAACATCAGGTGCTCGACGACCGGGCCGAGAGCCAGCGCGGGCACATAGTTGAGCAGGCCGACCAGCAGCACCGTGCCGATCAGCAGCGTGACGAACAGCGGGCCGTGCGTGGGCATGGTCCCGGCCGTCACCGGCAGGCGTTTCTTGGCCGCCAGCGAACCCGCGATGGCGAGCACCGGCACGATCACACCGAAGCGGCCGAACCACATCGCGATGGCGAGCCACGCGTTGTAGAACGGTGTGTTGGCGGACAGGCCGGCAAAGGCGCTGCCGTTGTTGTTGCCGGCCGAGGTGAACGCGTAGAGGATTTCCGAGAATCCGTGCGCGCCCGGATTGGCGATGCCAGCTTGGCCCGCGTCTGCAATCACGGCGACGGCGGTGCCGGCCAGCACCAGGATCGGCGTGACCAGGATCGCGATCGAGGTCAGCTTCATCTCGTGCGTCTCGATCTTCTTGCCCAGGTACTCGGGCGTGCGGCCGATCATCAGCCCGGCGATGAACACCGCCAGGATCGCGAAGACCAGCATGCCGTAGAGGCCTGTGCCGACCCCGCCGAACACCACCTCGCCGAGCTGCATCAGCACCAGCGGCACCATGCCGCCCAGCGGCGTGAAGGAATCGTGCATGGCGATCACCGCGCCGCACGAGGCCGCGGTGGTGACGGCCGCGAACAGGGCCGAGGCGCTGATGCCGAAGCGCACTTCCTTGCCTTCCATGTTGCCGCCGGCCTGCAGCGCGCTCTGCGCCTGGTCGACGCCGAGGGGCGGCAGCAGCGGGTTGCCGGCCTGCTCGGCCGGAATGACCGCGATCACCGCCAGCACGAACATCACCGTCATCGCCGCGAGGATGGCCCAGCCCTGCCGCCGGTCGCCGACCACGCGGCCGAAGGCGAAGCACAGCGCCGCCGGAATCAGGAAGATCGCCAGCATCTCGACGAAGTTGGAGAGCGCCGTCGGGTTCTCGTACGGATGGGCCGAGTTGGCGTTGAAGAAGCCGCCACCGTTGGTGCCGAGCATCTTGATCGCTTCCTGCGACGCGACCGGCCCCATGGCGAGCGTCTGCGTGGTGGTGCTCGCGTCTTCCGTCACCGGATTGCCTTGCGCGTCCTTGATCGGCTGGCCCGCCGCATCCAGCTTTGGATTCTGGTAGGCCGTGGCCTCCACCGTGGTCACGCTCTTGTAGGCGTCGAAGTTCTGGATCACGCCCTGGCCCGCCAGCACCATCGCGATCGCGAACGCGATCGGCAGCAGCACCCAGGCGGTGATGCGCGTGACGTCGACCCAGAAGTTGCCGACGAAGCCCTTGCCGTCGGTGCGCCGCGCCGCGAAGCCGCGCGCCAGCGCGAACGCCACCGCAATGCCGGTGGCGGCCGAAAGAAAGTTCTGCACCGAGAGCCCCAGCATCTGCGTGAGGTAGCTCATGGTCGATTCACCGGCATAGCCCTGCCAGTTGGTATTGGCGACGAAGCTCACGGCGGTGTTGAAGGACGAATCGGGCGACACCGCTGCCATGCCCGCCGGGTTGAGCGGCAGCATGCCCTGCAGCCGCTGAAGGCCATAGACGGCCAGGGCGCCGATCGCATTGAAGGCGAGCAGCGCCAATGCGTAGCTGCGCCAGTGCATCGACTGTTCGGGCGACGTTCCCACCAGCTGGTAGAGCGGTGCTTCGGCGCGCTGCATCCAGCGCGGCAGGCGGCCGTCGCACAGGGCCGCGAGGAAGCGGCCGAGCGGCCAGGCGAGCACGCCGAGCACGACCAGGAAGAGGACCAGCAGGCCCCAAGCGGATGAGTTCATATCAGTCTTCCACCACGCTATTGCGTGACCCGCGCTCCATGAAGCCGGCGCATTCAAAGGCCAGGAACACCGCGGAACCGGCTTTGCCGGGCCGCTGGTGTTGCCCCCTTGAGGGGCTGAGGTCCGCGGCTCCAAGCCTGCCTGCGCAGGCTCGGACGGACCCGAAGAGCCGCTGCCTCTGGCAGCGACTCGGGGCGCCGCAAGGCGCTTCGGGGGTGAGTTTCATCTCAGAACTCCTCGGCGCAGATCAGCGCGAACACCAGATAGGCGAAGAGGAGCACGGCGACCAGGCCGCCGAACCCGTAGAGAACATCGAGGCCGATCACGGGCGCTCCCCTTTCGGTGCGTCGAGCTTGCACAGCCCGAGCACGGCTTCGGCCATCACGACCCACATCGCCGCAATGGCGGCCATCCATACGAGGTCCATTCATCACTCCTGCATCAAGAAAACGATGCAGCAAGTGTCCGGACGGGTGCGTAAAAACGGGGAATAGAGTGCGCCGAGGGGCGTAAAGAAAGCGTAAACGCCGCCCTCGATGTTCGAGACTTTTACGCGCAGGCCGTGGCTTTTTACGTCCCTTTTACGGACTCGCCCCTACGCTCGTGGCTCGCTCACAAACACCTTCGAACATGACATACGCCATCGCGAAAATGCTTTCTCTCACGACCCTGGCCGCCCTGCCGATGCTCGCGAGCGCGCAGCTCACGGGCAACGTCTCGCTGGCCACCAACTACAAGTTCCGCGGCCAGGACCAGGACGTCCTCGGCAAGCACGACTTCGCCAATGACAACTACGTCAAGCCCGCGATCCAGGGCGGCCTGGACTACGCCTTTGGCGACTCCGGCTTCTACCTCGGCAACTGGAACTCCAGCGTCAACTGGCTCAAGGGCAACTCCGTCGAGATGGACTTCTACGGCGGCTACAAATTCAAGGGCGGCCCGATCGACTGGGACGTCGGCGTGCTGACCTATGTCTACCCCGGCAACAGCGCCGGCAACACCACCGAGATCTACGGCGCAGGCACCTGGGCCGACGAGAACGTCGGCGCCTTCACCGCCAAGTACTCCTGGACCGTCTCCAAGGACTACTTCAACTACGCCGGCAACAAGGGCGGCTCGGGCCTGGACGGCACCAACACCGGCTACCTGAACTTCGCCTACACCAGGGAGATCGTGCCCAAGCTGACCTTCAAGGCAGCCCTCGGCTACACCTTCTTCTCCAGCGACATCAGGAGCCTGGGCTACAAGGACTACCTCGACTACAACGTCGGCGCGGCCTACGACTTCGGCAGCGGCCTCTCGCTCGGCGGCTACGTCCAGGGCGGCAACGAGCAGAGCGCGTTCAACCTGGTCGCAAGCCCGGGCATCCCCTCGCCCATCGGTCCCATCGGCCAGACCACCTTCTCGCCCAACGCCACGCGCTTCATCCTGATCCTGACCAAGACGCTGTAAACGTGGCCTACGCCGCATACCGACCAGGAAGGGCAAGAAGAAGTGACCGGCTGCTGGCCTGTCACATCCGCCCCCCGACACGCGTGCGCGACAAGTCGAACACCGCCTGGTCGTACCACCAGAGTCCCTCGAACAAGACGCGCGCTCCTTGGCGCTGCGCCTGCTCCGGCGCGATCTCGCCGATGGAGCGCTGGCCATCGATGGCATCGACGAGCTTCTTCTGTTCGGCGGTGATCGGCAGGTACAGGTCGGTGTAGGTATGGTGACGGTTGATCAGCACCGCCGCAGCACCCGGCTGCAGTCGCTCCTGCACCATGACCGTGTCTGCGACGCGCAGGGGTACGAAGTCCAGCCATGCATCGCCCTCGAAACTGACGCGCTCGTGATCCGGCCGGTCGCTGCGGTACGCCACCACGCTGTGGCGGACCATCGAGCCGCGGAAGAGTTCGACTGCGGCGTACTGCGCCTCCACCGGAAGCCGGGCCAGCAGCGGCTGATGCGCAGAAGATGCCAGGGCGCCGCACTGGGGCAGATAGGCCGCCTGGCCCAACCAGCGGCCGAACCTGAAGCCACCCGCACGAAGGAATTCGAACAGCTGCGGGACCGAGTAAGCCCGGTCCTGGGGGTGCAGAAGCGCATCGGCCAACCCTGCCGGGTCCTTGAAGTCAGGCGCACTGCGCAACAAGGGCATCAGCGGGTGGTCCGGCGGCAACGCCCGAAGACTCGCCGCGAGCGCCTGGATCTCATCCGCCGAAGTGCCGATGCCGAGCCGGCGGCAGTAGTCCTGCAGCAGGTACACCCCGGCGCGCCCATAGGGCGCATAGATCATCAGGTGCAAGGCACCGTTGGGCTCCAGCACCTCGCGAAGGGCCCGCAGGCCCGCGTCGGGGTCCGGCAGATGATGCAGGACGCCGGTACAGACCACGTGGTCGAAAGTGCGCCCCAATTCGGATGCGCGCTCGACCGGGAGTTGGTGGACCTCTAGATTGTCGAGGCCGTGCTTGCGCCTGAGCCGTTCGGTCTGATCGATGCTCGTTGCGCTGACATCGATGCCGACCACCTTCGCGCGGGGCCAGCGCATCGCGTGCTTGGCGGCCTGGGAGGTGCCGCATCCGGCGACCAGGATGGTCCGATCCTCGCGATAGGGTTCATCCGGCCAGAACAGATGGGCCTCGGCGCGCCGCCGGTCCTCGCTCCACGACTGCCGGTAGCGCGCCAGATCGTCGACCGGAGGCGGGTAGGGATGACGCTCGTAGAAAGCGTTGACCTCCCGCGCCACCCGGCCGGCGTCTCGCATCGAAGTCAGGAGTTGCCGTGACCCGACACCTGGGCCAACACCGCGTCCAGGTTGAACGACGCGGGCTTCTGGCGAGGCGGGAACTTGGCGAAATCCGCGATCTGCCCGGCGATCACCGCCTGCATCTGGTACATCTGCGGCACGTGATCGACCATCCAGTCCAGGTAGGTGTTCGAGTTCACCGGGGCCCGCTCGAACGGGTCGCGCCGCAGGTTCATGATGTACGGCAGCCGAAGCTTCACGAACGGCTCGGCCCACTGTCTCATGGTGTCGGCGCGCTGCTCCGCCAGGTGGAACTTGTAGTCGCCGACCCGCACCGCAATCACCTCCCCGTCATCGCTGAAGTAGACGATGACGTTCCTCGGACTCTCCTTCACGGCACCGGTCAGGTAGGGAATCTGGTTGTAGCCGTCGAGATGGACGTTGAACGTCTTGTCGCCCACTTTGCAGCCCTTGAGGAGCTGCTCGGTCACGTCGGGATTGCCGGCCGCCGCAAGCAGGGTCGGGAACATGTCGATGTGGGAGACGATGCCGTTCAGGACCGAGCCGGCCTTGATCTTGCCCGGCCAGCGCATGAGGCACGGCACTCGCCAGCCACCTTCCCAGTTCGAGTCCTTCTGGCCGCGGAACGGGGTGTTGGCGCCGTCCGGCCAGGTGTCGTTCTCCGGTCCGTTGTCGGTGGAGTACATCACGATGGTGTTGTCGGCGATGCCCAGTTCGTCGAGCTTGGCGAGCATCTGGCCGATCTGCTCGTCGTGGACGACCATGCGGTCGCTGTAGGGGTCCTGTCCGCTCTTGCCGATGTTCTTTTCAGCCACGTGGGTGCGGAAATGCATCGCGGTCGAGTTGTACCAGAGGAAGAAGGGCTGGTCCGCCTTCGCCTGCTTCTCCATCCAGGAGAGGGCCGCGTCGGTGATCTCCTCGTCGATGGTTTCCATGCGCTTCTTGGTCAGCGGGCCGGTGTCCTTGATCGTCTGCCCGCCCTTGCCGTCCGAGATGCAGTGGAGCACGCCGCGAGGACCGAACTGCTTCCTGAATGCCGGATCCTTCGGATAGTCGGGGAGCTCGGGCTCCTCCTCGGCGTTCAGGTGATAGAGGTTGCCGAAGAATTCGTCGAAGCCGTGCACGGTGGGCAGGAATTCGTCGCGGTCGCCCAGGTGGTTCTTGCCGAACTGGCCCGTGGCATAGCCGAGCGGCTTGAGCAGCTCGGCAATGGTCGGATCTTCCTTCTGAAGTCCGACGGTGGCGCCGGGCATGCCGACCTTGGTCAGGCCGGTGCGGATCGGGTTCTGGCCGGTGATGAAGCAGGCGCGGCCCGCGGTGCAACTCTGCTGCGCGTAGTAGTCGGTGAAGGTCACGCCTTCTTCCGCGACGCGGTCGATGTTGGGCGTCCGGTAGCCCATCATGCCGCGACTGAAATGGCTGATGTTCCACAAGCCGATGTCGTCACCCCAAAGAATCAGGATGTTGGGTTTCTTCGCCGCCATGTCTTTTCCTTTGCATGAGAAAAAATGAAAAGGGCAGGCAAGTTGCCTGGCCGTGCGAACGGCAGGCCGCGTGCGCCAGGCAGCGGCTCGTCGAATCGATGGTCTGGTTCGCCAGACGATGGTCAACTCGACAGCGCCATCTGTACATCAGGGCAAGGGGCAACTTCGCTGCCCGAAAGGGCAGACCTGCTCGCCAGCCGAGACCCCCCAAGGTGCAAGCCGGGGATTTTTCAGCCGGGACCCGCCGGCTTTTTCCTCACCGTCAGCCCCATGTGGGAAGGTTCTGCAAGGCATCGTTGGGGCGGTCGACCAGGTCGACGCCGGTGATGCCTTTTCCGCCCGGCAGGAGCTCAACGTCGCAAATGACTTCCCAGGCATGGTCTTCCGTGCGCCGCGCAAGGCACACCTCCTCGCCGGCAGCAAGCAGACCGGTGCACTCCGCCATGCTGATCCGCTGTGCCGTGCCAAGGGCCAACCCGGTCGATCCGAGCTCCTTGTCCACAACCGCATGAATGGCGACGAGATCGATCTTGTCGCCCTCATAGTGGACGGCGGTAATTGCATGCTGGGCCATCTTCGACCTCCATTCGTAGAGAACCCCAGTATGGCCGCGGCGGCTGTCAGCGTCGAGGCGCACCCCCAGGATGCCGTGCAGGCCACGTGTGGCCAGGCTAATATTCGCCACCATGCATTTCCGCCGCTGCGCTCCCCCGCCCCCTTCCCTCTGAGTCTCCGCGCCCCTCGTGGCGCAGCAGAGGGCTCAGGCCATCCCATGCGATGGCCTGAGCGCGGGAACAACGTGCCCGTTTGTCCGGGCACTCGACGGTGTGCGAATCATGAAAATCTTGAATGGAGCGCGGCTCGCGTGGGGCGGCGTCTTGTCGGCGGGCGTGTTGTGGGGCGGCGGCGCCCTCGTGGCGCAGCATTTGATCGAGCGCGGCATTTCGCCGTACAGCCTGGCGCTCGCGCGCTTTTCGCTCGGCTTGCCGCTCCTGTGGTGGTGGCATCTGCGCGCAGCCGCCGGCGCGTCGGCGCGCTGGCGCGATCTGGCGCGGCGCCAACAGGCCTTGATGCTCGGCGCGGGGCTGGCGATGGCGCTGAATGTGAGTTGCTGGTTCGAAGGCGTTGCGCACCTGGGCGCCGCAATTCCCACCGTGATCTCGATCTGCTGCGCCCCGGTGATCGTGGCAATGGTGTCGGTGCTGCGCGGCTACGAGCCGGCCAGTCGCCGTCTGTTCGGCGCGCTGGCACTGGCGTTGATCGGTGTGGCATGGATTGCCTTGCCGGTCGACGGCTGGCAGCTCGCACCCGGCCATGGGGCCGGCTTGGCGTGGTCGCTGGCTTCGGCGGCCCTGTATGCCACGGTGGTGCTGTGCAACGCCCGCATGCCCGCCAGTGTTTCACCGGTCGCTGCATCGACTTGGGGGATGACGAGCGCGGCCGCCTGCATGGCCTTGCTTGCGAGCGCGCTGGGCGTGACCTGGCCGAGCGATGCCGGGCACTGGCTTGGCATTGCCTATACCGGCGTGGTGACGACCTCGGTCGCGTACCTGGCATTCGCCTGGGGTTCGCGGCGGCTGTCTCCAACGGCGGCCGTCATCGGCACGTTGGTTGAGCCCCTGGTGGCGACCCTGCTGATGTGGTTGCTGTGGGACGCGCCGATGCTGCCGCGCCAATGGATCGGGGCGCTGCTCCTCGGTGCTGCAATGGGGCTGCTCGCGCTGCGCACCCGGGCCTCGGCCGCGGCTGGCACCAACTAGGTGGCGGGTTTCAGTGCCGGAGGATGGACGGGAGGTCGGTGTAGTCCAGCAGTTCTTCCAGCGCTTTCACGGCGCGCTGGAACTCCTCCTCATCGACGCCCCGCTCCTTGAGCCAGCCGTGCACGAAGCCGCGGAACGACAGGCTGAGCCTTTCGTCGGCAATGCCGTGCGCGGCAAGCAGGGCCATGCCGATCACCTGCCACACCGCCAGCCCGCGAACTTCCTCGCTGTAGCCCTCCTCGAAGCTCTTGGACAGCTTTTCAGCGGCCGTGACGTTCGAATTCATGGTGGTGCCTCGGGTCTCGCTTGCGAATGCAATTCGCGGCAACCATCATCCTGCTCCATCGATCGGCGGTTGGGAAGTGCCTGTTCGGGTAGCGCCGATTGCCCTTTGGTGAGGACGCGAAAAGGGTAGGGTGAACAGGCCCTAAAGAAAGACGCCCACCACCTGCTGCAGCAGCTTGTCGAAAGGCACCAGGGCCAGTGCGACCAGGCCGAACGGCAGCGCGGTGGCAGCGGCCAGCACCAGCAGGCTGCGCAGGTCGACCGGCGTCAGGCGCATCACGTAGGCGTTGGCCGCCGTCTGGTAGAAATCGACCACTGCGGAGAAGTCGCCGGTCGCCAGCGGGTCGACGGTGTCGCCGCCGGTCTGGCCGCTCATCCACTTGTGCTCCAGGGCCTCGCCCAGCCGTTGCGACAGCGTGCCATAGCGAACGAGGCCGTGCTGCCAGGTTCGCAGCAGATGCCCGCTGAAGATCAGCACCGGCGCGGTGAAGACCAGCAGCACGACCACGACCGTGCCGAGCGCCACGCGGGCGAGCTGCTCGGGGCTGCCAGGGCCGCCCGCGAGCACGTGGGCCAGTTCGGTGGCGGCGACCAGCGCGCCGATCGCCACGCCGAGGATCGAGAAGGCGCGCAGCGAATAGCTCGCGAACATCAGCCCGGCGGCGCCGTCCGGGTGGGCCGCGATCAGCCGCAACCTCAGGCCCGCGACCAGCCAGAGGTAGCGGGCCCAGACAAAGATCCGCCAGCACCAGCCAAGCTGCAGGATCAGCAGGATGGGCAGGCTGACGAGCGCGTGCCACCAGCTCGCGAGCGAGCGGCCGAGCGGCGCCTCCGGGGCGCCATGGTGCCAGTTCGGCAGGAAGGCGGTGGGCACATAGCGCACCAGCAGCACGGCCGCCACGAAAGCCAGCACCACCGCCAGGGCCTCGACCAGCCAGCCGTCGCGCAGCCGGATGATCGAACGCACGATGGCGTCGTAGGGCTGGGCCTCCGAGGGGGGCACCACGCCGCGGCTGCGGAACGAGTGCGCCAGCTCCCCCAGCCGTGGAATGCAGACGGCTTCGGCCAGCACCAGCAGCGGCGCGACCACCAGCAAACGCACATGCGCCGAGGCATCCTGCAGGAACGCGCGCCACACCGCCTCCTGGCCGTCGGCCCGCGCCAGCATCGCCAGCACCAGCAGCGGCAGCCAGCCGATGGCGACGACCGCCACGCAGCGCCGCCAGACGTGCCGATGCTCCGGGTCGAAGCGCCCCCAGAGCCGCAGCAGGCGCATCGGCGGCCCGCCGTCGAACAGCCGGGTGTCCGCAGCATCGGGTGGGGAAGAGAGGGCGGACGGGGTCACGGCAGGCGTTTTTCCGCCCACGATATGCCAGGCGCCGCGCGCTGCCCATCGGCTATCGGGGCATTCGGGTCGGCACCTTGGTGCAAGGCGGCCGGCCGGCGGAGCTGGCACGATGAAAGAGGCCAGGCCCCCAGATGACGAAGTCACCATGTCGGCGCAGGGTGTGCACCACGGTGTCCTGCGGCGCGAAGTCGCGCTCGATCGCTCCTGGTCGACGCCGAGGTGAGCGCCGCATCCGACGCTCAGGTTGCCAGGTTCCCCATCAGTCGCGGGTCGTACAGCCACTTGCGCACCTTTTGCGCGGCGATGCCCTTGGCGTCGGGGTGGGCCGGGTTGATGAGGACGTTGTGCTCCTCCGGCACGACCACGGAAGGCACGACCAGAAGCGCTGAAGTCTTGTCATCGATCCAGCTGTCGCCCAGATCCAGCGAGACCTTGCCCGCCGGCTCCGCGTCCCATCCCACGGGCAGCGATGCCGCGTCCCGTTCCTCGCGCGCGGCCCAGGTGGCTTGCGGCACCGACATCTTCACGAGGTAGCGATTGAAAGGGAGGCCGCCTTGCTTCAGGTGCACAACCGTCTCCAGGCATGCGAGGGCGATCGATTGCGAGGTGTAGACGACCGCTCGACTTTTCCGATTCCAGCGGCCGCCGGTGACCTCGGCGCCCTTGCCGGTCAGGTCGTCAGCCAGGTAGTCGGGCGTGTCCGTGGCGAGGCGCCAGAGCACGACCGATACCGTCAAGCGTAGGCCCCGCTTTGCATGCGGGCCAGCAGGTTGGAGACCATCGCCTGTCCTTCGGCGGTATCCATCAGGCTGGAAGGCGGGCGCCCGCCCAGGGCCGGCAGCGGCTCCTCGAGCCACCTGGCCAGCCACTTGGCGGCGTCGAACCCCGTCGGGTCGCCGGACTGCTGCACCATCGCCTCCACCTGGCCGATCAGCCGCGCCATGCCCAGCGCTCGCTCGCTGTCTTCCGTGGAGAGAGGCTTCCCCTCGCGAACCTTGCGGCTCACGGTCGCTTGTGCGATGCCCAGCGTCGGCAGCAGACGGTCCTTGGTGATGTTCAGGCTCTTGGCCAGCTTGTCGAGGTAACCCGCCGACAGTCCTTCCTTGACCATCGTGATGCGCATCAGCGGCTCAGCGAGGTAGATCTCGAGGAACGGGGGGTCAGACAAGACGAAACGCGGGACATCGACCTCCGAAACGCTGATGGCGCCTAGGGAGGTCAGACCCCTGGGCGGCTTGCGGGCCCCGGACGTGCGGGCGGCTGCTTTCTCGACCATTGACGACCTCTCGCTCATTTGAGCGTTCATGGTAAATCAATTGAGTGGAATTGCCAACCCCAAGGATCGATCTCCTTGCAAGCTTGCCTGCTTGGATTGCCTGCGCACGGCGCGCCAAAGGCTCCCGCCCTCATGGCCCTCCTCACCGCTTAGCCGATGGTCATCAAGCTGGCGTTGCCGCCCGCAGCGGCGGTGTTCACGCTGAGCGCGCGTTCGATGACCAGCGCCTCGAGCGGGATGTCGGTGGCGCCCGGTTGAAAGGCCCTGACCCCCGCGATGGGGCCGTCTCGCTCCGCGACGCGGCGAACGACCGCCGCGAGCGCAGCCGCGTCACCGTGATGCAGCACCGCATCGAATGCCACGGTGGGCGCGGCCCAATCCTGCGCAATGACGATGGATGGCTGGACGGCGGCGGGAAGCGCGGCGAACAAGGCGGCCGTGCGCTGGCCCGCAGGCCACAACGCCGTGCTGCCGGCGGCCAGCACGGCCGCAAGCTGCGTCAGCCGGTCCGCATCGTCGTCGGCCAGGCAAAGGACGGCATGGCGCGCAAGCAATGTGTAGACATTGCGCTCGCCGGTCGGGCCGGTCAGCGTGCGTGCCTGGCCGCTGCGCGTGAGCCGCCTGAAGCGGCTGCAGGTCTTCGCGAGCGGGGCATTGCCCGATTGCGAAGCCCATGCCGCCAAGGCGTCGAGCGCGGGCTTGCCGGCCCTGACTTCCACGTCCGGCGCATTTCCCGGATCCGCGTCGTTGAATGCCCGCGCCAGCACGTCTTCCGGCCGCTTCGCCAGCATGCGGACCATGTACAACGGGCCGCCGGCCTTGGGGCCGGTTCCCGACAATCCCTCGCCCCCGAACGGCTGCACGCCGACGACCGCACCCACCATGTTGCGGTTGACGTACACATTGCCTGCATTCGCTGCTTCGACGACCTGCGAGATCGTCTCGTCGATGCGCGTATGGACGCCCAGCGTCAGTCCGTAGCCGGTGGCGTTGATCTGGCCCAGCAGCGCGCCGAGATCCTGGCGGCGATAGCGGATCAGGTGCAGGACGGGGCCGAACACTTCACGCTGGAGCTCGGAGAGGTGGTCGAGTTCGATGAGCGTCGGCATGACGTAGGTCCCGTGCCGGGTGGCGTCATCCATCTCGCGCCCCTGGCGGTAGACCGCGCGGCCCTTGTTCCGCAGGGTCGAGATGTGTTGCTCGATGCCGGCGCGGGCTTCGGCATCGATGACGGGACCGACGTCCACGGCCAGCTTCGAGGGATTGCCGACGCAGGCCTCCCTCATCGCACCCTTGAGCATGTCGACGAGTCGATCGGCCGCCTCTTCCTGGACGCACAGCACGCGCAACGCGGAGCAGCGCTGTCCTGCACTGTCGAAGGCGGACGCCATCACGTCCGTCACCACCTGCTCCGCGAGCGCCGACGAGTCGACGATCATCGCGTTCTGGCCGCCCGTTTCGGCGATCAGCGGGACCGGCTCGCCGCCCGCGCCCAGTCGCTGGGCGAGCGTCTTCTGCAGGATCCGCGCGACCTCGGTCGACCCGGTGAACATCACGCCCTGGACTCGCGGGTCGGCGACCAGCGCCGCTCCGACCGTCTCGCCGCGCCCGGGGAGCAGCTGGACGGCCGCGGGCGGGACGCCGGCCTCCCACAGCAGGCGAACGGCCTCCGCGGCCACCAGGGGGGTCTGCTCGGCCGGCTTGGCGAGCACCGGATTGCCGGCCGCCAGCGCCGCGGCGACCTGGCCCACAAAAATGGCCAGGGGAAAGTTCCAGGGGCTGATGCACACCATCGGGCCGAGCGCACGGTGCGTCTCGTTGCTGAAGTCGCTGCGCGCCTGGGCCGCGTAGAAGCGAAGGAAATCCACGGCCTCCCGCACTTCCGCGATCCCGTTGGGGTAGGTCTTCCCGGCCTCGCGCGCCAGAAGGCCGAGCAGGCGAGGCATCCGCGACTCCATCAGGTCGGCGGCCCGCTCGAGCAGCTCGGCGCGCCGCGCCGGCGGCGTCGCGGACCAATCGCCGGCGATGCCGTGGGACTGGTCGAGCGCCCCGTCGACCTCCGCAACGGTCGCTTCCCTTGTCTGGCCGACCACATCGCGATGATCGGCCGGATTCACGACCGGCTGCCAGGTGTCGGCCGCGCCCTCGGCTCGCGTCGCCGCGCAGAGCATGGGCGCGGCGGTCCACGTTTCGCGCGCGCTCTGCGCCAGGGCGCGGCCGAGCTCGTGCAACGATTGCTCGTTCGAAAGATCGAGCCCCTTCGAGTTCAGGCGCAGTGGGCCGTAGAGATGCGACGGCAGCGGAATGGCGGGGTGCGGCTTCCCCACGCATCCTTCCGCCTGGGCCAGGCGCTCGACCGTCACCACCGGATCTTCCACCAGGCTGTCGAGCGAGATCGTCGGATCGGCGATCCGGTTCACGAACGACGTGTTGGCACCGTTCTCCAGCAAGCGTCTCACCAGATAGGCGAGCAGGGTTTCATGCGTGCCCACGGGGGCGTAGATGCGACAGGGCCGCCCCAGCTTGCCGGTTTCGATCGGTCCGACGACCTGTTCGTAGAGCGGCTCGCCCATGCCGTGCAGGCACTGGAATTCGTACTGTCCCGGGCGGTAGGTCGACGGATCCGCCATCACGTAGATGGCTGACAGCGTGTGCGCGTTGTGCGTGGCGAACTGGGGATAGACGGCATCCGGGGCCTCCAGCAGCTTGCGCGCGCATGCGAGGTACGACAGGTCCGTGTAGGCCTTGCGGGTGTAGACGGGGTAGCCCTCCTGCCCGTCGACCTGCGCGCGCTTGATCTCGCTGTCCCAGTAGGCGCCCTTCACGAGCCGGATCATGAGTCGATGGCGGCTGCGGCGGCCGAGGTCGATCACATGGTCGATGACGCGGGGGCAACGCTTCTGGTACGCCTGGATGACGAAGCCGATGCCGTCCCAGCAGGCCAGGGCCGGTTCGAAGCACAGTCGCTCGAGCAGATCGAGGGACAACTCCAGGCGATCGGCTTCCTCGGCGTCGATGTTGAGGCCGATGTCGTACTGCTGCGCGAGCAGGGCGAGATCGCGCAGCACCGGGTACAGCTCGGTCATCACGCGCTCGTACTGGGCTCGGCTGTAGCGGGGATGCAGCGCAGACAGCTTGATCGAGATGCCGGGCCCCTCGTACACGCCGCTTCCGTTCGACGCGCGGCCGATGACGTGGATGGCCTGTTCGTAGGCCAGGCGATAGCGCTCGGCATCGTGCGCGGTCAGCGCGGCCTCGCCGAGCATGTCGTAGGAGTAGCGAAAGCCCTGCGATTCGAGATCCCTCGCCTGGTCGACGGCCTGCTGGATGGTCTCGCCCGTCACGAACTGCTCGCCCATCATGCGCATCGCCATGTCGACGCCCTTGCGAATGAGCGGCTCCCCTCCCTTGCCGATCAGCCGGGCCAGAAGCGTGGACAGCCCGGACTCGCTGTGTGTCGCGACCAGCTTGCCCGTGAGAAGAAGGCCCCAGGTCGCCGCGTTCACGAACAGCGAAGGACTGTGCCCCGCGTGCGACTGCCACTGCCCGTGCGCGATCTTGTCGCGGATGAGGGCGTCGCGCGTGGCCGCGTCCGGAATGCGCAGGAGCGCCTCCGCAAGGCACATCAACGCCACGCCTTCCTGGGACGACAGCGCATATTCCTGGAGCAGGCCCTGGACCAGCCCCGCTCGTCCCGTCGCTGCCTTGCGCGTGCGCAACTGCCGGGCAAGGCGATGGGCAAGCGCCCGGGCGTCGCTCGCCTTCCCGTCCGGAAGACGGGCCGCTTCGAGCAGGACGGGCAGCACGCTCTCCTCGGGCAGGCGGTACGCGCGGGTGATCTGGTGCCTGAGCGACGACGGTTCGGTCAAGCCGTCGGCGAAGGCGTCGAACGGCTGGGAGGGGGCGGCGGCAAGATCTGACATGGCAACCTTTGTGGTGACATGTTGGATATTGCCGCCTCGATTCCAGAATTACCGTCCAAAAATTCGACCCTTCGACGAACAATTCACTAGACACGCGGTCGACCCGCGGATCACCCCAGGAGCCAAAGCAGGATCAGGCCCAGAAGAATGCTGCACAGGCCGAAGAAKCGCAGCTGGCCGTCGCGCAGTTGCATGAGCTGGCCGAAGCCGCGCCGCCAGCCGCCCGGRGAMAGGARWGGCAGCAGGCCCTCGATCACCAGGACCAGGGCCAGCGCGCTCCAGAAGGTGTCGCTGTCCACTTGACGGCGGCCGTGCTCAGCGACGCGGTGCGTTGCTGCCCGAGCCGGAGCCCTGCATCGCCCGGAAGAAGTCCGACGAGGGGTCCAGCACCAGCACGTCGCTCTTCTTGTTGAAGCTCTGCTTGTAGGCGTCCAGGCTGCGATAGAACAGCGCGAACTGCGGATCGCGGCCGAAGGCCTCGGCATAGATGCCGGCGGCACGGCCATCGCCCTCGCCCTTGATCTTCTGCGCGTCGCGGTAGGCATTGGCCACGATCACCTCGCGCTGGCGGTCGGCGTCGGCGCGGATCTTTTCGCCCTCCGCGAAACCGGTCGAACGCAGCTCGTTGGCCACCCGCTTGCGCTCGGCCTCCATGCGGCGGTAGACCGATTCGGTGATGGCCTCCACATAGTCGACCCGCGTGATGCGCACGTCGACGATGTCCACGCCCCACGGCTTGGCGCCCTTCACCACGGCCAGCACCTCGCGCTGGACGTCGGCCATCAGCGCATCGCGGCGCGTCGAGATCAGGTCGCGCACGGTGCGCTTGTTGATGTTCTCCTGGAAGGCGTTGCGCACCACCCGGTTGAGCTGCACCGCGCCGGCGTTCTCGTCCAGGCCGACGTTGCGGATGTACTCCGACGGGTTGCTGATGCGCCAGCGCACGTACCAGTCGATCACCACGCGCTGCTTCTCSGCCGTGAGCATGGGCTCGGGGTCCAGGCTCGACAGCGTCAGCAGGCGCTTGTCGATGTACGAGACGTTCTGGAACGGCGGCGGCAGCTTGAAGTTCAGGCCCGGCTCGGTGATCACTTCCTTGATCTGGCCGAGCGCGTAGACCACGCCGAACTGGCGCTGGTCGACCACGAAGAGCGTGGAACTCAGCAGCGCGAGCGCCACCAGGACCGACGAGACGATGAATCCGATTCTGTTCATATGCTTCCAGTCCTCAGCGCACGTCGCGATCGCGCGAACGGCCATCGCGGGCGCGGGCATCGCCGGCGGACGGCGCCGCCGGACTCCCCGACGACGGCGGCGCGGCAGTGCCCGCGGCGCCGGGGCTGGCGGCATCGCCAGGCGTGCCGGCGGCGCCCTGTCCCGCCTGCTGCATCAGCTTGTCCAGCGGCAGGTACAGCAGGTTGGAGTTCTGCTTGGAGTCGATCAGCACCTTGCTCGTGCTGCTGTAGATCTGCTGCATGGCGTCGGTGTACATGCGGTCGCGCGTGACCTGCGGCGCCTTCTGGTATTCGCTGAGCACCGAGCTGAAGCGCTGCGCGTCGCCCTGCGCCTGCGCGACGATCCGCGCCTTGTAGGCCTCCGACTCTTCCTTGAGCCGCGAGCCGGTACCGGTGGCGCGCGGCACCACGTCGTTGGCGTAGGCCTGCGCCTCGTTCTTGATCCGCTCGCGCTCCTGGCCGGCCTTGAGCACGTCGTCGAACGCGGCCTGCACCTGCTCGGGCGGGCGCACCCCGCCCTGCTGCARGTTGATCGCCACGATCTCGACGCCCAGGTTGTAGCGGTCCAGGATGGTCTGCATCAGCGTGCGCACGCGCGGCGCGATCTGGTCGCGCTCGTCCGCCAGCGCCGCATCCATGCGCATCTTGCCGACCACCTCGCGCACGGCGGTCTCGGCCACCTGCACCACGGTGTCGGCGGGCGCCTTGCTCTCGAACAGGAAGGCCCGYGCATCGTTCAGCCGGTACTGCACCGCGAACTTGATCTCGACGATGTTCTCGTCCTCGGTCAGCATGGCCGACTCGCGCAGGCCGGTCGAGCGCACGATGGTGTCGCGGCCGACGTCGACCGAGCGGATCTGCGAGGTGACGACGATCTCGTGGCGCTGGATCGGGTACGGCAGCCGCCAGTTGAAGCCGGCCCCCACGGTGGCCTTGTAGCGGCCGAACTGCGTGATCACGGCCTGCTGGCCTTCGTTGACGATGAAGAAGCCGGTGCCGAGCCAGATCAGGACCGCCACCACCGCGATCAGGCCGAGCCCSAAGCCCGCGTTCTTCATGTCGGGCCGMAGGCCGCCGCCATTGCCGCCGTTGCCGCCCGGCGGCCGGTTGTCGCCTCCGCGCCCGCCGCCGAACAGGCCGCCGAGCTTGCGGTTGAAATCGCGCCAGAGTTCGTCGAGGTCGGGCGGTCCCTGGTTCGGGCCCTGSCCGCGCGGACGGTTGTTGTTGTTGCCCGAGGGCGGCGGTGCCGGCGGCTCGCCGTCGGGCCGCTGGGCGGCGGGACGCTCCCCGTTGGACGACGAATCGTCGCCCCGGCCCCAGCGGCCGTCGTTCAGGTTGAACATCGCCGGAAACCGTCTCCACACTGGCTTTGAATTCATTCGATTTAGTTCTTTGGTCAGTGAAGGGGGATTGTGCGCAATCAGTCGGCCGCCCCGTGCAATTCGGCCCCGTCCTCAACGGACATGTCCTCGGTCAGCGACTGCGATCGCCGTGCGAGTTCGGCCCGCAACGCGGGAAGGCCCTCGCCGGTGTGGGCGCTCAGGAAGATGCGGGACACTTGCACACCGTTGACATCGACCTCGTCCTGCAGATGCAGGGGATGCTGCGTGCTTTCAAGGGCGTCCAGCTTGTTGAACACCAGGATCTGCGGCACCGTGTCGGCGTCGATCTCCTTGAGCACCGCCTGGACCTCGGCCATCTGCTCGGGATGGTGCGGGTTCGAGGCATCCACCACGTGCAGCAGCAGGTCGGCATCGACGGCCTCCTGCAGTGTTGCCTTGAAAGCGTCGATCAGCCCGTGCGGCAGGTCGCGGATGAAGCCGACGGTATCGGAGATCGACACCTTGCGGCGCGCGTCGCCCAGGTAGAGCTGCCGCGTGGTGGTGTCCAGCGTCGCGAACAACTGATCGGCCGCATAGGCGCGCGCCTTCACCAGCGCATTGAAGAGCGAGGACTTGCCGGCGTTGGTGTAGCCCACCAGCGAGATGTTGAAGGTGTCGCGCCGCTCGCGCTGCCGGCGCTGGGTGCCGCGCTGGCGCTGCACCTTGGCCAGACGCTCGCGGGTGCGCTTGATCGACTCGCCGATCATCCGGCGGTCGAGTTCGATCTGCTTTTCGCCCGGGCCGCCGCGCACACCGGCACCGCCGGTCTGGCGCTCCAGATGGGACCAGCGCCGCACCAGCCGCGTGCTCAGGTACTGCAGGCGCGCGAGTTCGACCTGCAGCTTGCCTTCGTGCGAACGGGCGCGCTGGGCGAAGATCTCGAGGATCAGGAAAGTGCGGTCGTAGACGGCGATGCCGAGCTGGCGCTCGAGGTTGCGCTGCTGCGCCGGGCTCAGCGACTGGTCGAAGACCACTTCGCTGGCCCGATGCAACTCGGCCAGTTCTCGGATCTCGTCGGCCTTGCCGCTGCCGACGAACAGGGCGGCGTCGGGCGCCTTGCGCTTGCAGACGAGACGCGCGACGGGCTCCAGGCCCCCGGTCTGCGCGAGCAGGCCGAGTTCCTCGAGTTCGCCGTCGAAATGGGGCAACCCGAAATCCACGCCGACGAGAACGACGGCGCCATCTATCCGGGGGATCAGTTCAGACAAGCGGAATCAGATATGAAAAAGCGCGACGGGTGACCGCCGCGCTCCGCGCCGTTCAGGCGGGGGTGTCGTCGCTCTCGGCAGCCGAGAAGTTGACGGCCCGACCCGGCACGATGGTGGAGATGGCGTGCTTGTAGACCATCTGGGTCACCGTATTGCGAAGCAACACGACGTACTGGTCGAACGACTCGATCTGGCCTTGCAGCTTGATGCCGTTGACCAGATAGATCGAAACCGGCACGTGCTCGCGACGCAGGGTGTTCAGGAACGGGTCTTGAAGAAGCTGCCCTTTATTGCTCACGATATTCTCCGTGTTCAAGAGTTGTTGTTGGACCGGTCACCTTAACACAGCGATTCTGCGTCGCAGCAAATTAGTCCAATGGCCTTTTAAAAATAACGGCACCGAACGCCGGAACTTCCGCGCCTGACGCCGCTCATCGGCGCTCAATGGCAGCCAATTCGCCAGGCGCCGGCGGTCAGTCGTCCTTGTCGGCGTACGGATTGCTCGAGGTCTTGAGCTGGATCCGCAGCGGCGTACCGACCAGGTCGAACTCCTTGCGGAAACGCCCTTCGAGGAAGCGTTTGTAAGCCTCTGTGACGTGTTCCAGCGAATTGCCGTGGATGATGATGATCGGCGGGTTCATGCCGCCCTGGTGCGCATAGCGCATTTTCGGACGGAACATGCCCGAGCGCTTCGGCGCCTGGAATTGCACTGCCTCGAGCAGCAACCGCGTCAGGACCGGCGTCGACATCTTGCGGGTGGCCGACTTGTGGGCCTGCGCGATCGACTGCCAGACCGGGCCCAGTCCCTGGCGCTTGATGGCCGAGATGAAATGCAGCGACGCGAACTTCAGGAACGGCAGCCGGGTCTCGATCTGGCGCTGGATCTGCTCGCGCTGGTAGCTGTCGACCGCATCCCATTTGTTGATCGCGATCACCACCGCGCGGCCGCTCTCGAGGATGTAGCCGGC
>NZ_JBFUCI010000044.1:0-22988 GCF_056405335.1 Variovorax sp. P1_H12_2 | reverse complement strand
GTGCTGGTCAGCACCACGGTGATCGAGGTCGGGGTCGACGTGCCCAACGCCTCGCTGATGGTGATCGAGCATGCCGAGCGCTTCGGCCTCTCGCAGTTGCACCAGTTGCGCGGCCGGGTCGGCCGCGGCGCCGCGGCCTCGGCCTGCGTGCTGCTGTACGCGCCGAACGAGGGCGGCCGGGTCGGCGAGACCGCGCGGGCGCGGCTCAAGGCGATGGCCGAGACCGGCGACGGCTTCGAGATCGCGCGCCGCGATCTCGAGATCCGCGGCCCCGGCGAATTCCTCGGCGCCCGCCAGTCGGGTGCGCCGCTGCTGCGATTCGCGGACCTCAGCACCGATGTCATGCTGCTCGACTGGGCCCGCGACCTGGCCCCGCAGATGCTCGACCGGCACCCCGAACTCGCCGCCAGGCATGTGGACCGCTGGCTGGGCAGCAAGGCCGAATACCTCAAGGCCTGAGCCCTCGCAGGGCATCGCTCGGCTCGGGTCCGAGCTCGGGTGCGTTGTCGATCATCATGGTGCCGAGCAAGTTCGCGAGCGTCTCGCGCTGGTTCTGGTCGAACATTCGCAAAAGATGCAACTCCGCCGCCGCGTGCCGCGGCATCGCCTCATCGGCCAGACGGATCCCCTTGGCGGTGAGCTTGACCAGCACGCCACGGCCGTCGTTCGGATCGATCGATCGCTTGATCCAGCCTTCGTTCTCCAGCCGCTTGAGCAGGTTCGACAAGCCGCCTGAGGTGAAGAGCAGCGTGCTCTGCAAACGCGACGGCGACAGCCTGTAGGGAGCACCCGCCACGCGCAAGGTGGCGAGCACCGCGTACTCCTGGTACTTCAGGCCGAAAGGCTCGAGCACCAGGTTCAGGGTGCGCAGCACGACTTCCTCGAGCCTCAGCAGGCGGCCAATCACGGCCTTGCCGCTGCTGTCGATGTCGGGCCGCTCGCGCTTCCATTGCCGAATGCCGCGCTCGACCAGGTCGCCGCCCTGGGCGGCGGGCAGCTCTTCGGTCGGCGGACGCGGGTCGGCGGCATCGCTTTGGGGCGGACGTCGATTCGATGCTTCTTCTTTGTGCGGCATGACGAGCTTTCCATCAAGGGGGATGCCGATGCGCTGCCGATCCGGTGCAGCGCCGCGGCGCGGGTTCGCCCCTATCTTAAATGCCTTGCATTTATCTTTCGTGAAAGATAAAGTGAATTCCAACGCAGCCATCCGGCCCATCGCCCCACAGGAGCTCTTCATGAAACCCATGTTCTCGCGCTGTCTCGTTCCCGGCCTCATGGCCGCAATGTTGTCAGGCGCGGTGCAGGCCGAAGAGCTGGTCGTCGGCATCTTCGGAGGTTCTTTCGCCGAAGACTCCAAGACCTGCCACATCGCTTCATTCGAGAAGAAGACCGGGGCCAAGGTGGCGCTCAAGCTCGGCAGTTCCTCGCAGTTCGCGGCCTCGATCCGCGCGACCGGCGGAAAGTCGGACTTCGACGTGGTCTACATCGACAACTCGCTCGCCGCCCAACTCAAGAACGAAAAGCTGCTGGAGACCATCGACAAAAGCAAGCTCGCGCACGCCGCCGACGTGTCGCCGCGCGCGCTCGACAAGGACGGCCAGTACGTCGTGTTCATGACCGGCGCCACGGTCATCGTGTACGACACCCAACAGATCAAGACGCCGCCCACCTCGTGGGCCGACCTCGCGAAGCCCGAGTACGACGGCCGACTCGCCATCGGCGACATCAGCGGCACCTCGGGCTCGCAGTTCCTGATGGCGCTCAATCGCATGAAGGGCGGCACGCTCGCCAACATGGACCCGGGGTTCGCGGCCATCAAGCCGATCGCGAAGTCTTCCGTCACGCTCTACACGCAGGCCGACCAGATCGTCTCGCTGTTCGAACGGCAAGAGATCGCCGCGGCCGTCTGGTATCCCGACCGTGCCGGCTCGGCCATCGACAAGGGCCTGCCTCTGGCGATCGTCTATCCGAAGGAAGGCGCGGTGGGCATCCTGCCGGCGCTGGTGATTCCGAAGGGCGCGAAGTCTCCGGCGCTGGCGCTCAAGTACATCGACGAAGTGCTGTCGAAGGAAGGCCAGACCTGCTTCGCCGAACGCAAGTACGCCGGCCCCGTCAACACGCAGGTCAAGCTCAGCGACAAGGCCGCAAAGATCGTTCCCTACAAGGAGACCTTCGACAACCTCTGGCTGCCCGATCCGGAGGTCGTGGCCAAGTCGCTGCCCGACTGGACCAAGCGCTGGCAGCGCGAAGTGGCCCGCTGACCACCGGCACCGCAAACTCCAGGAACCGACCGACATGCCGGCACTCACGCTCGACCGCCTCGAGAAACGCTATCCCGGTCACACGGCCGCATCGTCGGTCTCGCTGTCCGTCAGCGACGGCGAGTTCATCTCGCTGCTCGGCCCTTCGGGTTGCGGCAAGACCACCGTGCTGCGCATGGTGGCCGGGCTGATCGAACCGACAGGCGGCCGCATCCTCGTCGACGGCCGCGACGTGACGGCGCTGCCCACCAACAGGCGCAACATCGGCCTGGTCTTCCAGTCGTACGCGCTGTTCCCGCACATGAGCGTGTTCGAGAACGTCGCGTTCGGCCTGCGCCGCCAGGGCGTGCAAGGCAGCGAGCTGAAGCAACGCGTGGACCAGGCACTTGCCAGCGTTCGGCTCTCCGCGCTCGGCGACCGCATGCCGAAACAGCTGTCGGGCGGCCAGCAGCAGCGCGTGGCGGTGGCGCGCTCCATCGCGCCGCGCCCCAGCATCCTGCTGTTCGATGAACCGCTGTCCAACCTCGACGCCTCGCTGCGCGACGAAATGCAGATCGAGCTCAAGCGCCTGCAGCGAGAAGTCGGCATCACCACGCTGTTCGTCACGCACGACCAGGGCGAGGCGATGTCGATGTCCGACCGCGTGTGCGTGCTCGCGCACGGGGTCGTGCAGCAGTTCGACACGCCGGAGGCCATTTACCACCGCCCCGCCACCGGCTTCGTCGCGAGCTTCATCGGGAGACCCAATCGGCTCACGGGCCGCGTGGTGCGTTCGGCCGAAGGCGCGGCCGCGGTGCAGCTGAACGGCGGCCCGGTGCTGTCGGCAACGGGTGCCGAAGGCATGGCGCCTGGCAGCGCGGTCGATGTCGTGGTCCGCCAGGAAGACATCCGCTTCGTCGAGGCGGCATCACCCAGCGCATCGCCTAGCGCCGCCATTCTCGCGGGCCACGTCGCCATGCGCGCATTCGTCGGCTCGCGCGTGCAATACCTGCTGGCCTTCGGCGGCACCGAGCTCATCGCGGAGGCGCTCACCAACGGCCCGCACGCCGGCCTGGAAGTCGATGCAGCGGTGCGCGTGCGCATCGAGCCGCAACATGTCTACGTGACGCCCGCGGCGAGCCAGGAGGCCGCATGACGCCGCGCAGGATGACCGGCGCGCTGCTGGCGTCGCCGTTGCTGCTGCTCCTGCTGCTGGCGTTCATCGCGCCGGTGCTGCTGATGGTGCCGCTGAGCCTGCACCCCTACGAGCCCGGCACCGGCATCGCCGCCGGATGGACGCTCGCGAACTACACCAGCATCGTCACCGACGAGTACTACCGCGAGGTGGTGGTGCGCACGCTGGTGCTGGGCTTCGGCGTCACCGCCATCTGCCTGCTGCTGGGCTAYCCGCTGGCCTACTACATCGCCAATGCGGGCCCGAAGATGCGCCTCTCGCTCACCATGCTCGTCATCTTCCCGATGCTGCTGAACCTGGTGGTGCGCTCCTTCGGCTGGATCGCGCTGCTCGCCAACCGCGGGCTGGTGAACAACCTGCTGATCGACATCGGCCTGATCGAGCGGCCGATCAAGATGATGTTCAACCTGTTCGGCCTGCTGGTCGGCATGTCGCACATCTTCCTGCCGATCATGGTGCTGATGCTGGTGCCGGCCATCCAGGCGATTTCCAAGGACGTTCAGGCCGCCGCGTACACGCTGGCCGCCAGCCGGTTGCGCGTGTTCTGGTCGATCACGCTGCCCATGAGTGCGCCGGGCATCCTGTCGGGTTCGATCCTGGTGTTCGTGCTGACGATCAGCGCGCTGGTCACGCCGCGCATGCTGGGCGGCCCCACCTACAAGGTGATGGCCACGCTGATCTACGACGACTTCCTGCAGACGCTCGACTGGCCCGCCGGCGCCGCGATGTCGTTCACCCTCACCGCGCTGACGCTGGTGGTGATCGGCTTGTCGAGCCGCGTGCTCAGGCGCTGGGGAGGCCACGCATGAGCGCAGCGCCGGACCGTTCCCAAGCCAGCGCACGCCGCAGTGCGAAGCACGAAGGTGTCCCCATGAGCGCGAAGCACAAGAAGACTCCGCTGCTCGCGGCCACGGCCATCGCGGTGGTGGTGTTCCTGCAGATCCCGGTGCTGGTGGTGGTCCTTGCGGCGTTCAGCAAGACGGCCTACCTCACGATCCCGCCGAGGGGCCTGACCTTCCACTGGTTCGACGTCGTGCTGCGCGACCCCGAGTACCTGAGCGCCGCCTGGACCAGCCTGTGGCTCGCCGCCGCCTCGACCGCCGCCGCGCTGGTGCTCGGCCTGATCGCGGCCTATGCCATTCACCGCCGCATGGTGCCCGGCGCGGGCGTGCTCACCTCGCTGTTCATGGCGCCGCTGATCCTGCCCTCGGTGGTGCTCGGCGTGGCGCTGCTTCAGTACTACACGATGACCGGCCTGCGCGGCAACTCGTTCGGCCTGTGGATCGCGCACGTGGTCATCACCGTGCCCTACGTGGTGCGCGCCAGCCTCGGCAGCCTGTCGTCGGTCGACGAGTCGCTCGAGGACGCGGCGCGCGTGCTGGGCGCGGGCGGCTTCGCCAGCTTCCGCCTCGTCACCCTGCCGCTGGTCAAGCCCGGCCTCGTCGCGGGCGGCCTCTTCGCGTTCATCACCTCGCTCGACAACGTGCCGGTCTCGGTGTTCCTGCTGTCCGCGAGCCAGACCACGCTGCCCGTGAAGATCTTCACCTCGGTCGAGCAGGGCGTGGACCCGAGCGTGGCCGCGGTGTCGACCCTGCTCATCGTGACCACTGGCGTCGTGCTGCTGCTGGCCGAGCGCTGGACGGGTTTCCACAAGCACGTCTGACCGCCCTGATGTCCCACCCGAATCGCCCAAGGAATTTTCTGATGCCGACGACGAGCAAAGGCTTCCCGCTCATGCTGACCTTCGACCTCGACGCGGAGACCATGTGGACTGGCCGTGACCCCGCCAACGCGCAGCGTCCCATCCTCATGTCGCAAGGCGCCTACGGATGGAAGGTGGGCATGCCGCGCATCCTCGCGCTGCTGGCGCGCTACGGCATTTCGGCCACCTTCTTCATTCCCGGCGAAGTGGCCGACAAGCACCCGGACCTGGTGCGCGAGGTGGTCGACAAGGGCCACGAGGTGGCGCACCACAGCTACAGCCACCGCTGGATCGTCAACCTGAGCCCCGCCGAGGAGCGCGAGGAAATGGATCGCGGCATGGAAGCGCTGACGCGTCTGGCCGGCACCCGGCCCCGCGGCTGGCGCTCGCCGGCGGCGGAGTTCAGCAGCATCACGCTCGACCTGCTCAAGGAATACGGCTTCGACTATTCGTCGAACTTCTTCGACGACGACTCGCCCTACCTGCTCGAGATCGGCGGCCAGCGCACCGACATCGTCGAGCTGCCGTTCCGCTGGGTGCTCGACGACGCGCCCTTCTTCCAGTACTCGATCACGCTGCCGGGCCGCACGCTGCAGGCGCCTTCCGCCGTGCTCGAGGCCTGGACGAGCGAGTTCGACATGCTCTACGCCGAAGACCGGATGATGATGGTCGGCATGCACCCGCAGATCATCGGCCAGCCCTCGCGGCTGAAGGTGCTCGAAGGGCTGATCGAGCACGCGCTGACTCGCTCGGGCGTGTGGATCGATCGCTGCGACCGCATTTCCGACGACATGCGCCCGCGGCTGCAGGCAGCCGTCGCCGCATGACCGCCACGTCTTCCACGGCCCGGCGCTTCGTCGTGAGCGGCGGCGCGAGCGGCATCGGCTTCGCGGTGGCTCGGCTGGCGTTGGAACGCGGCGCACGCGTCGTGCTGCTCGACCGCGATGCGCCGCGGCTGCAGGCGTGCGTCGCTGCCTTGGGCGACGCGGCACTGCCGCTGGTGTGCGACGTCACCGATGCCCAGGCGGTGAGGGCGGCGGTGAACCACGCCGTCCACTGGCTTGGCGGCCTCGATGCGCTGGTCAATTCGGCCGGCGTCGACTCGCTCAAGCCGCTGGAGCAGACCGACGATGCCGAGTGGGCCCACACGCTGGCCGTCAATCTCACGGGCCCGATGCTGATGTGCCGCGCCGCCATGCCGCACCTGCGCGCGGCCGGTGGCGGCAGCATCGTCAACATTTCGTCGGGCGCAGGGCTGCGTCCGCTGCCGAACCGCACCGCGTACTGCGCCGCCAAGGCGGCCGTCATCATGTTCGGCAAGGCGCTGTCCATCGAGGCGGCGGCCGACGGCATCCGCGTCAACGCGGTCTGCCCCGGTGCCATCGACACGCCGCTGTTCCGCACCAGCTACGAGCACAGCGACGACCCGGAACGCGAGCTCGACGAGATCCGCCGGCGCTACGCGCTGGGCCGCGTTGCCGCTCCCGAGGAAGTGGCCGAAGCGGTGCTCTACCTGAGCGGCCCCGGCGCCAGCTACATCACGGGCACCGCACTCGCCGTCGATGGCGGGCGCACCTTCCACTGAGCGAACCGCCATGACCTTCGAGCACCGCATCGCCGTCGTCACCGGAGGCGGGCAGGGCATCGGCGCCGCCACGGTGCTCGACCTTCTCGGCAAGGACGCGCGGGTGGCGGTGCTGGACCTCGACTGCACCCCGCTCGCGCAGCAGCTCGCCACGAAGCCCGACGTCGCGGCGCGTTGCCTGTGCGTGTCGGGCGACTGCACCGATGGCGTCGTGGTCTCCGGCTTCTTCGACCGGGTCGAACGGGAACTGGGCCCCGTCGACATCCTTTTCAACAATGTCGGCCAGAGCGCGCGCGAACGCGGCGGACTGTTCACCGAATCGGACGAGGCCGTGTGGCGCTTCGTCATCGAGGTGTCGCTGCTGACGGCCATGCGCGCGTCGCGCCGCATCGCGCCCGGCATGAAGGCGCGCGGGTTCGGCCGCATCGTCAACATGAGCACCGACGCGGCCTTCGCCGGCGACGTGGGCCTGGCGGACTATGCAGCCGCCAAGATGGGCGTGGTCGGGTTCACGCGCTCGCTGGCGCGCGAACTCGCACCCCACGGAGTCACGGTGAATGCCGTGTGCCCCGGCGCGATTCGCACCCGCGCGCACGACAAGCTGCACCCCGACGTGCTCGCGAAGATCGTTGCCGACACGCCCGCCGGATTCGTCGGTGCACCCGAAGACGTGGCCGCCGCGGTGCGCTTCCTGGCGAGCGACGAAGCCCGCTTCATCACGGGCCAGACGCTGCTGATCGACGGCGGGCGCTGGATGCTCTGAGCCCCTTTCCTCCGCCTTCCCTCTCAAGGACACGACCATGGACCTGATGGACCACAGCGCGCGCGACCTCGCCGCGCTGATTCGCAGCAAGGAAGCCTCGCCCGTGGAGGCCGTGCGCGCGGCACTGTCGCGCATCGAGGCGCGCCGCGAACTCAATGCCTTCATCACCGTGACGGCCGAGCAGGCGCTCGAGGCGGCGCGCGGCGCCGAAGCCGCCGTGATGGCCGGCGACGCGCTCGGCCCGCTGCATGGCGTGCCGTACTCCGTGAAGGACCTGACACTGACGGCCGGCGTGCGCACCACCATGGGCTCGGCCATCTACGAAGACTTCGTGCCGAAGGAAGACGCGGTGGCCGTGGCGCGCGCCAAGGCGGCCGGCGCCATCCTCATCGGCAAGACCACCACGCCGGAGTTCGGCCACAAGCAGGTCGCGACCGCGCCGATCTTCGGCCGCACGCTGAATCCGATCGATGCCCGCTACACGCCCGGCGCGTCGAGCAGCGGCGCGGCCGTGGCGGTCGCGGCCGGTATGGGGCCGCTGGCGCTCGGCACCGATGGCGGCGGCTCCATCCGCATTCCGGCCTCGTGCTGCGGCATCGTCGGACTCAAGGCCACGCTGGGCGTGGTGCCGCACCTGCAGGCGCCCGACCTGTTCTCTGCCAACTCCTTCACCGGCCCGATGGCACGCGACGTGGCCGACGCACAGTTGCTGTTCGATGTCATCAAGGGCTTCGATGCGCGCGATCCGTACGGCCTGGGCGGCCCGATGCCGCAACGCCCCGCGCCCGCCTCGTTGCGAGGCCTGCGCGTGGCGTGGCTGCCGACCGCCGGGAACCCCGTGGACCCCGAAGTCGAAGCCACGACGACCGCAGCCGTCCGGGCCATGGCGCGCGAAGGCGCCTTCGTCGAGACCGTGCAGCTCGACTTCGTCGCGCTCGAGCGCCACTTCCTGGTGGTGCTGCAGTCGATGCTGGCCGCGCGCGTCGGCGCCAACCTCGAACGCTTCGGCGACCGCCTCGACGCCACGCTGATCGACGCCGTGCAAAAGGGCCGCCGCCACAGCGCGGTCGACCTGCACGAGGCCACCTTCGCCAAGACCCGCTGCTTCACCGAGCTGCAGGCGCTGTTCAGCCGCTTCGACGTGCTGGTGTCGCCCACCGTCTCGGCGCCGCCGCTGCCCATCGACCTGGACGTGAGCGGCGAGGTCGAGATCGGCGGCAAGCCCGCAGGCACCATCCGCGGTGCGTGGTATCCGTACACCTACCCGATGAATCTCACGGGCCACCCGGCGCTCTCGATGCCGTGCGGCAACAGCGCGAAGGGCCTGCCCATCGGATTGCAGCTGGCCGGCCGCTGGTACGACGACGACTACCTGCTGGCCATTGCGCGGTGGGTCGAGCGCGCGCTCGGCTGATCTTTCCCTCGAGCCCGGCGCCTCGGCCCGGCTCGCGTGGGACAAAACCTGGGGGCGAGCAATAATTGACCCAAGCTATGACCCTCACTGAACTCAAATACATTGTTGCGGTCGCGCGCGAACGGCATTTCGGCAAGGCCGCCGAGGCCTGCTACGTCTCGCAGCCGACCCTGTCGGTGGCGATCAAGAAGCTCGAGGACGAACTCGAGGTCAAGCTCTTCGAGCGCAGCGCCGGCGAGGTCACGGTCACGCCGCTGGGCGAGCAGATCGTCCAGCAGGCCCAGAGCGTGCTTGACCAGGCCGCCAGCATCAAGGAGATCGCCAAGCGCGGCAAGGACCCGTTGTCCGGCCCGCTGAACCTCGGCGTGATCTACACCATCGGCCCCTACCTGCTGCCCGACCTGGTGCGCCAGAACATCGCGCGCACGCCGCAGATGCCGCTGGTGCTGCAGGAGAACTTCACCGCCAAGCTGCTCGAGATGCTGCGCGCCGGCGAGATCGACTGCGCGATCATGGCCGAGCCCTTTCCCGACACCGGCCTGGCGATGGCCGCGCTCTACGACGAGCCCTTCATGGCCGCGCTGCCGGCGCATCACCCGCTGGCCGAGCGCGAGTCCGTGAGTTCCGACGAACTCAAGAAGGAAACCATGCTGCTGCTCGGCACCGGCCACTGCTTCCGCGACCACGTGCTCGAGGTCTGCCCCGAATTCGCCCGCTTCTCGAGCAACGCCGAAGGCATCCGCAAGAGCTTCGAGGGCTCGTCGCTGGAGACCATCAAGCACATGGTGGCCTCGGGCATGGGCGTGACGCTGGTGCCGCGGCTGTCGGTGCCGGCCGACGCGCTCAAGCCCCGCGGCAAGGGGCGCAAGGAGCCCGAGCAGATCGTGCGCTACCTGCCGGTGCGCGACACCCAGGGCGGCGAGCCGCCGACGCGGCGCGTGGTGCTGGCCTGGCGGCGCAGCTTCACGCGCTACGAGGCGATCGCGGCGCTGCGCAACGCGATCTATGCCTGCGAACTGCCGGGCGTCAAGCGCCTGTCCTGACGGTCCTGAGATAGAGTGCGCATGTTGCGAAGCCGGTGCGCCGTTTCCGGCTTCCTCCTGCCGTCAACCCTTCTGTAGAAAGAACCCTTCGCATGGCCAAAGTCATCAAGAAGCCCAAGTCGCCCGCCACGCCCGCTCCGGCCTCGTCGGCCGGCAAGGTGCCGCGCAAAGGCGGCATCCGGGTGGCCGAGGAATCGGGCAGCCGCAACGCGCCGATCATCAACATCGGCATCGACCGCCAGGACCGCGCGGCCATCGCCGAAGGCCTGAGCCGGGTGCTGGCCGACACCTACACGCTCTACCTGACCACGCACAACTTCCATTGGAACGTGACCGGCCCGCACTTCAACTCGCTGCATGCGATGTTCATGGGCCAGTACACCGAGCTCTGGACCTCGACCGACGTCCTGGCCGAGCGCATCCGCGCGCTGGGCCACTACGCACCGGGTTCCTATGCCGAATTCAGCAAGATCGCCACCGTGCCCGACGTGCCGCAGGTCCCGCCCAAGGCGATGGAGATGGTGCGCATCCTGGTCAAGGGCCACGAGACCGTGTCGCGCATCGCGCGCGAGTTCATCCCCGTGGCCGAGGAAGCCGGCGATGACCCGACCGCCGACATGCTGACCGCGCGTTGCACGGTGCATGACCAGACGGCCTGGATGCTGCGCTCGCTCCTTGAAGAATGATCCTGGCGCCGAGTCCCCGCGCGGGCGGCTCGGGCTCTACCTCGACCTGATCCGCTGGAACCGGCCGGCCGGCTGGCTGCTGCTGTTGTGGCCGACCCTGGGCGCGCTCTGGTTTGCGGCCGGCGGCTGGCCGGGCTGGCACCTGCTGGTCGTGTTCGTGCTCGGCACCTTCCTGATGCGCAGCGCGGGCTGCTGCATCAACGACGTGGCCGACCGCGAGTTCGACCGCCACGTCAAGCGGACCGCGCAGCGGCCGGTCACCAGCGGCGTGCTCTCGGTCAAGGAGGCGCTGGCGGTCGGCGCCGTGCTGGCCCTGTGCGCCTTCGCGCTGGTGCTCACCACCAACCAGGTGACGGTGCTGTGGTCCTTCGTGGCGCTCGCGATCACGCTGGCCTATCCCTATGCCAAGCGCGTCGTGTCGATCCCGCAGGCGGTGCTCGGCATCGCCTTCAGCTTCGGCATCCCGATGGCCTTTGCCGCGGTGCGCGGCGAAGTGCCGGCGCTGGCCTGGTGGCTGCTGGCGGGCAATCTGTTCTGGGTGCTGGCCTACGACACCGAGTACGCGATGGTCGACCRCGATGACGACCTGCGGATCGGCATGAAGACCTCGGCGATCACCTTTGGGCGCTTCGACGTCGCGATCGTGATGGCCTGTTACCTGCTGTTCCTGGTCGTCTGGACTGCGGTCGGCGGCGGCATGGGGCTGGGCCCCCTGTTCTACCTTGCGATCGCCGTGGCCGCGGCGCAGGCGCTATGGCATTGGCGCCTGATCAGGGACCGCACGCGTGAAGGCTGCTTCAAGGCCTTCCGCCTCAACCACTGGCTGGGCTTCACCGTGTTCGCCGGCGTCGTGGCCGGAGGGGTGTAGCTCACCCCCAGGTTGGCTCACTTCGTGTAGCCGCCCACCCCCTTCCGGGGGCGCAGTCAGCGGCCCGGCGAAGCCGGTTCCGCGACTGCCCACGAACGGGCGCGCTGCGCGGAGCACTAGCTCGCCCCCAGGTTGGGCTCACTGCGTGTAGCCCGCCCACCCCCTACCGGGGGCGCAGTCAGCGGCCCGGCGAAGCCGGTTCCGCGGCCGCCCACCGACAGGCGCGTTGCGCGCCGCCATAGAACAACCACAGCGCCAGTATTCACCGGCCGGCGCAGCCAGGCCCGTTGGTGAAACACCGCGGAACCGGCTTCGCCGGGCCGCCGGTGTTGCCCCCGGCAGGGGGTGGGCGCCCGGACACGAAGTGCCGGGCAACCTGGGGGCGAGCCTATTTCCCGAATTCGGCCGCAAGTTCGCCGGCGCGCTGGTGGGCGGCGCGGATCGCGGCCTTGAACTTGCCGGCGACGTCGGCGTCTTCCATCGACGAGATCGCCGCATAGGTCGTGCCCCCCTTGGAGGTCACGCGCGCGCGCAGCACCGCCGGCGGTTCGCCGGCGCTGGCGGCCAGCGCCGTGGCGCCCGAGAAGGTGCCGACCGCGAGCTGGTGCGCCTGCTCCGGCGTCAGGCCCAGCGAGATGCCGGCCTCGGTCATGGCCTCCAGGAAATAGAACACATAGGCCGGACCGGAGCCGGAAACCGCAGTGACCGCGTCGAGCGCGCCTTCGGCATCGACCCAGAGCAGCTCCCCGGTGGCGCCCAGCACCCGTTCCACCCGCTTGCGGCCGGCGCCATCGACCGCGTCGCGCGCGAACAGCCCGGTCATGCCCTGGCCGACCAGGGCCGGCGTGTTGGGCATCGCCCGCACCACGCGCTCGGTGCCGAGCCAGCGGGCGATGCTGTCGGACGGAATGCCCGCGGCGACGCTGAGGTGCAGGGCATCCGGCGCCAGCCCGCGCACCGGCTTCGCGGCTTCGGCGAAATTCTGCGGCTTGACCGCCCAGACGACGACCTCGCAGCGCGCCAGGGCCGGGCCGGCCTCGGCCTGGGCGACGATGCCGAAGTCGCGGGCCAGCCGTTCGCGCGCCTCCGCAAAGGGCTCCACGATCTCGAAGGTGGCTGCCGGCGTGTCCTGCTTGAGGAGTCCGCCGATGATGGCGCTGGCCATGTTGCCGCCGCCGATGAAGGCGATCGGGGGCAGGGGGAGCGGGTCCTGGCGCGGCAGGAAGGTGACTGCGATGTTCATGACGTGTCTGTGAATTCGAAGGCTGCGAACTGGGTGACCTGCAGCGGATTGAAATTGTCGTCGCTCACCGCGACCAGCATCCGGCGGCCGCCGGGCAGATCGGGGCCCCAGCAGAGCCCCTCGGTATTGTCCAGGCGCGACAGTCCGAGCGCGGCGAAGTCCGCCACCAGCTTTTTCGGCGCCGGACGGTGATTGTCGGGCGACAGCGCGTCGAGGGCCAGGGTGTCGCTGGCCTCGCGGGTGTCGATCTCGTAGAGGCGCAGCGAATTGCCGATCCCGGTCGCATAGGCGCGCTCGAGCACCAGCATTCGGTGGCCGTCGATCATCAGGACCTCGCTGACGCCGTTGTCGGCATAGGTGCCGGGCAGCAGCGGGCGCAGGGGGATCGCGTCGGGCAGGTAGGCGATCTGGCGCCGGGCCTGGCCGGTCGCGAGGTCGATCCGGGTGAAGCGGCAGGGCCCGCCGGGGGCGCGCAGCGTGGGCACCGGCCCGTCCTGCAGCAGCGCGTTCTCCATCGCCACCCAGGCGTCGCGGCCGTCGGGCGTCAGCGCGAGCCCCTCCAGCCCGAGGTTGTCCCTGGGGCCGCTCCGGCCGCTGCGGTCGGCCGCGAACATCGCGGGCAAGGCGATCTCGCGCACCAGCGTGCCGTCGCCCCGGGATTCGTAGAGTGCCGGGCCGAAGCCGCGCGCCACGTCGCCCTCGCTGGTYCAGAGCACCGTGCCGGTCTCCGGGCGCCAGCGGATCGCCTCGGGGTCGACCACCGGGATGTCCGCGGCCGCGGCACGCCGCGCCGGCCAGAGTGCGCCGCCGGCCTGTCGCAGCAAGGTGACGCCGGCAGGTTGCGGCGGCTCTGCGCCGACCGCGGGCCAGCGCATGCGGTAGAACCGTGCGGCCGCCAGATCCGACCGGTCATCGCTGAGAAGCAGGTATTCGCCCCGCGCAGGGTCGTAGTCGATGCCGGAGAAGCCTCCCAGGGCGGTGCCCTGGAACTCCGCCCGATGCGGCCACCGCGCTTCGCCGACCAGGCGCAGCGCCTGGGCCGGCTCGGCCTGCCGGACCCGCGGTGAGGGCGGCAGGCCCGCAGGGGCGTTGCGGCAGCCCGGGAGAAGGCCGGCGACCCCGGCCGCCAGCAGCAGCCGGCGGCGGATGAGAGGCGGCGATGGTCTGGCGTGCACCGCGAGAGTCTACGGTTTGACAGATTTCTGCAGGTCCGGGTGTTGACGAGGCGTTTGGACTATGCAACAATCGCGGGCTTCGCTTCAAAAGGCGAAAGTTTCTGCCCAGCGGAAGCGCACCGAAGTGGTTTTGGTGTGTGGACGACGGGCCCAAGACTGACCGCAGCGCTACACAACCGGATCCAGCCGGGGTGGCAAACGGTACAAGTTGGGAATATCAAGACATGATCCAAACTGAATCCCGGCTCGATGTGGCCGACAACACGGGCGCGAAATCCGTCCTGTGTATCAAGGTGCTCGGTGGCTCCAAGCGGCGTTATGCCAGCGTGGGCGACGTCATCAAGGTCAGCATCAAGGAAGCTGCTCCGCGCGGTCGCGTCAAAAAAGGCGAGATCTACAGTGCAGTGGTGGTTCGCACCGCCAAGGGCATCCGTCGTGCAGACGGCTCCCTCGTCAAATTCGACGGCAACGCAGCTGTGTTGCTCARCGCCAAGCTGGAGCCCATCGGCACCCGCATCTTCGGACCGGTCACGCGCGAGCTGCGCACCGAGAAGTTCATGAAGATCGTGTCCCTGGCCCCCGAAGTTCTGTAAGGACAACAACGCCATGAACAAGATTCGCAAAGGCGACCAGGTCATCGTGTTGGCCGGGCGCGACAAGGGCAAGCGCGGCACTGTGTCGCTGCGCAAGGACGATTCCTACCTGATCGTCGACGGCATCAACATGGTCAAGAAGCACACCAAGCCGAACCCCCTCAAGGGTACGACCGGTGGCATCGTTGAAAAGACCATGCCCATTCACCAATCCAACGTGGCGATCTTCAATGCTGCGACCGGCAAGGCCGATCGCGTGGGCATCAAGGTCTCGGACGGCAAGCGCGTGCGCGTCTTCAAGTCCAGCGGCGACGAAATCAAGCTGGCCTAAGGAGTACTCACATGGCACGTCTCCAACAACACTACCGCGAAAAGATCGCCAAGGATCTGACCGAGAAATTCGGTTACACCTCGCCGATGCAGGTTCCGCGCCTGACCAAGATCACGCTCAACATGGGCGTGGGTGAGGCCGTCGCCGACAAGAAGGTTCTCGACAACGCTGTCGCCGACCTGACCAAGATCGCCGGCCAGAAGCCGGTCGTGACCAAGTCGAAGAAGGCCATCGCCGGCTTCAAGATTCGCGAGAACCAGCCGATCGGCTGCATGGTCACGCTGCGTGGCGTTCAGATGTACGAATTCCTGGATCGTTTCGTGACCGTGGCGCTGCCGCGCGTTCGTGACTTCCGCGGGATCTCGGGTCGCGCCTTCGACGGCCGCGGCAACTACAACATCGGCGTCAAAGAGCAGATCATTTTCCCCGAGATCGAATACGACAAGGTCGATGCCCTGCGCGGTCTCAATATCAGCATCACGACGACGGCCAAGACCGATGAAGAAGCCAAGGCGCTTCTCGCTGGCTTCCGTTTCCCGTTCAAGAACTGAGGCGACCTGTGGCTAAAGCATCTTTGATCCAGCGCGAACTCAAGCGCGACAACCTGGTCGCCAAGTACGCGGCGAAGCACGCCGAACTCAAGGCGATCGCCAACGACTTCAAGAAGAGCGATGAAGAGCGCGCTGCTGCCCGTCTGGGCCTGCAAAAGCTGCCGCGCAACGCGAACCCGACGCGCCAGCGCAACCGCTGCGCAATCACCGGTCGTCCGCGTGGCACCTTCCGTCAATTCGGTCTGGGCCGCGCCAAGATCCGTGAACTGGCTTTCGCTGGCGACATCCCCGGTGTCACCAAGGCCAGCTGGTAAGCCAGGCAGGAGTAAAAAACATGAGCATGAGTGATCCCATTGCCGACCTGCTGACGCGTATCCGTAACGCGCAGATGGTGGCGAWGCCCACTGTGTCGGTCCCGTCTTCCAAGGTGAAGATCGCGATCTCGCAGGTCCTGAAGGACGAAGGCTACATTGACGGTTTCCAGGTCAAGACCGAAGCCGGCAAGTCCGAACTCGTCATCACGCTGAAGTACTACGCTGGCCGTCCGGTCATCGAGCGCATCGAGCGAGTGAGCCGTCCCGGCCTGCGCGTCTACAAGGCCAGCGCAGCCATCCCGCAAGTTCAGAACGGCCTCGGCGTCGCGATCGTCACGACCCCCCAGGGCGTGATGACCGACCGCAAGGCGCGCGCTACCGGTGTCGGTGGCGAAGTCCTGTGCTACGTCGCCTAACCGAGACATCGAGGAGTTACTGAAATGTCCCGAGTAGGAAAAATGCCAGTCGCCATCCCCGCAGGCGTGGATGTGTCGATCAAGGAAGACCAGATCAGCGTCAAGGGTACGGGCGGTTCGCTCAACCTGCCGCGCAATGCCCTGGTCAACGTCGTCTCCAAGGACGGCCAGCTGAGCTTCGAGCCCGCCAACGATTCGCGTGAAGCGAATGCGATGAGCGGCACGCTGCGCCAGCTCGTGAACAACATGGTGGTCGGTGTGACCAAGGGCTTCGAGAAGAAGCTCAACCTGGTCGGCGTCGGCTACAAGGCCGCGGCGCAGGGCAGCAAGCTGAACCTCCAGGTCGGCTACTCGCATCCGGTCAACAAGGACATGCCGCAAGGCATCACGGTGGCAACACCCACCCCGACCGAAGTGATCATCAAGGGTGCCGACCGCCAACGCGTCGGCCAAGTGGCCGCTGAGATCCGCGCTATTCGTCCGCCTGAGCCCTACAAGGGCAAGGGCATCCGTTATTCGGACGAGAAGATCGTGATCAAAGAGACCAAGAAGAAATAAGGGGCAGCAAAATGATGTTGACCAAAAAAGCACAGCGCCTTCGCCGCTCGCGCCAGACCCGCATTCGCATTGCGACGCAGGGCGTGGCGCGCCTGACGGTGAACCGCACCAACCTGCACATCTACGCCACCGTCATCTCCGACGACGGCTCCAAGGTGATCGCCACCGCATCGACCGCCGAAGCCGAAATGCGTGCTTCGCTGGGCGCTTCGGGCAAGGGTGCCACCGCTGCCGCGGCCACCGCCATCGGCAAGCGCATCGCTGAAAAGGCGAAGGCTGCCGGCGTCGAGAAGGTCGCCTTCGACCGCGCAGGTTTCGCCTACCACGGCCGCGTCAAGGCGCTGGCCGATGCGGCCCGCGAAGCCGGCCTGCAGTTCTAACCGGACACGAGATTCAAAATGGCAAAGATTCAGGCAAGAACGCAGAACGAAGGCCCCGAGGACGGTCTGCGCGAGAAGATGATCGCGATCAACCGCGTCACCAAGGTGGTGAAGGGTGGTCGTATCCTCGGTTTCGCAGCACTCACCGTGGTGGGTGACGGCGACGGCCGCGTGGGCATGGGCAAGGGCAAGTCGAAGGAAGTGCCGGCCGCCGTGCAGAAGGCGATGGAAGAAGCCCGCCGCAACCTCGCGAAGATCTCGATCAAGAACGGCACGCTGCATCACCGCGTGACCGGCCATCACGGCGCCGCTTCGGTCGTCATGATCCCGGCCCCGAAGGGTACCGGCATCATCGCCGGCGGCCCGATGCGCGCCGTGTTCGAAGTGATGGGCATCACCGACATCGTGGCCAAGAGCCATGGTTCGTCGAACCCCTACAACATGGTCCGCGCCACGCTGGACGGCCTGAAGAACTCGACGACCGCGTCCGAAGTCGCCGCCAAGCGCGGTCTGACGGTCGAAGAGCTCTTCGCCTGAACCGGAGCAGCAACATGACGACGCAACAACAAACCGTCAAGGTCCAATTGGTCAAGAGCCCGATCGGCACCAAGGAATCGCATCGCGCCACCGTGCGCGGCCTGGGCCTGCGCAAGCTCAACAGCGTGAGCGAGCTGCAGGACACGCCCGCAGTGCGCGGCATGATCAACAAGATCAGTTATCTGGTCAAAGTGCTCTAACCAGAGCCACTGAGAGAGACGCATATGGAACTCAATGGCATCAAGCCGGCCGACGGCGCCAAGCATGCAAAGCGCCGTGTCGGCCGCGGCATCGGCTCCGGCATCGGCAAGACCGCGGGTCGCGGTCACAAGGGTCAGAAGTCGCGCGCAGGCGGTTTTCACAAGGTGGGCTTCGAAGGCGGTCAAATGCCGCTGCAGCGCCGCCTGCCCAAGCGTGGCTTCAAGTCGCAACTGCTGAAGTACAACGCCGAAGTCACGCTGACCGCGCTCGAGCAGCTCGGCCTGGCCGAAGTGGACCTGCTGGCGCTCAAGCAAGCGGGTCTCGTGGGCCAGATCGCGAAGGTCGTCAAGATCATCAAGACCGGTGAGCTCACCAAGGCCGTCAAGCTGACGGGCATCGGCGCGACCGCCGGCGCCAAGGCCGCGATCGAGGCCGCTGGCGGCAGCGTCGCCTAAACACTCGGACTGAAAGAAGTTCTTCGTGGCAACCAACGCGGCAACGCTCGCAAAGACAGGCAAGTTCGGCGACCTGCGTCGCCGGCTGGTCTTTTTGCTGCTCGCGCTCGTGGTCTATCGCGTCGGGGCTCACATCCCGGTGCCGGGCATCAACCCGGACCAACTGGCGCAGCTGTTCCAAGGTCAGCAGGGCGGCATCCTGAGCCTGTTCAACATGTTCTCGGGCGGTGCGCTGTCGCGCTTCACCGTGTTCGCGTTGGGCATCATGCCGTACATCTCCGCGTCGATCATCATGCAACTGATGACCTACGTGGTGCCGACCTTCGAGCAGCTGAAGAAGGAAGGCGAGTCGGGGCGGCGCAAGATCACGCAGTACACGCGCTACGGCACGCTGGGTCTGGCCTTGTTCCAGTCCTTCAGCATCGCAGTGGCGCTCGAGTCTTCCGCAGGCCTGGTGATTTCGCCCGGCTTCGGCTTCCGGCTCACCGCAATGATCAGCCTGACGGCAGGCTCGATGTTCCTGATGTGGCTCGGCGAGCAGATCACCGAACGCSGTCTCGGCAACGGGATCTCGATCCTGATCTTCGCCGGCATCGCGGCCGGCTTGCCGAACGCGATCGGCGGACTGCTGGAACTGGTTCGCACCGGTGCCATGAACGTGATCGTCGCGCTGTTCATCGTCGCGGTGGTCGTGCTGGTGACCTACTTCGTGGTGTTCGTCGAACGCGGCCAACGCAAGATCCTCGTGAACTATGCGCGGCGACAGGTCGGCAACAAGGTCTACGGCGGTCAGTCGTCGCACCTGCCGCTGAAGCTGAACATGGCCGGCGTGATCCCGCCGATCTTCGCGTCGTCTATCATCCTGCTGCCGACGACGGTCGTGGGCTGGTTCAGCACCGGCGAGAGCATGCGCTGGATCAAGGACATCGCGAGCGCGCTGCAGCCGGGGCAACCGATCTACGTGCTGCTGTACGCCACCGCGATCGTGTTCTTCTGCTTCTTCTATACGGCGCTGGTGTTCAACAGCCGCGAGACCGCCGACAACCTGAAGAAGAGCGGTGCGTTCATTCCAGGCATTCGCCCGGGTGACCAGACCGCGCGCTATATCGACAAGATCCTGGTTCGACTGACGTTGGCCGGCGCGGTGTACATCACCTTCGTCTGCCTGCTGCCGGAGTTCCTGATCCTCAAGTACAACGTGCCGTTCTATTTCGGCGGGACGTCCTTGTTGATCATCGTGGTCGTGACGATGGACTTCATGGCCCAGGTGCAGAACTACATGATGTCGCAGCAGTACGAGTCGCTGCTGAAGAAAGCCAACTTCAAGACGTCGTAGTCGTACGGGTCTTGAACGCAACGAATTTTCAGGCGAATGGTTCGCCGAGTTGAACAGAGTCTTAGGAGAAAGAAATGAGAGTTTCGGCTTCGGTCAAAACCATCTGCCGTAATTGCAAGATCATCCGCCGCAAGGGTGTGGTGCGCGTGATCTGTACCGACCCGCGCCACAAGCAGCGCCAGGGTTGATTGTTAGAGATATAGAGGACGCACATGGCACGTATTGCTGGCATCAACATTCCGCCGCACAAGCACGCTGAAATCGGCCTGACCGCCATTTTCGGCATCGGTCGCACCCGCGCACGCAAGATCTGCGAAGCGAGCGGCATCGACTATGCGAAGAAGATCAAGGATCTGACCGACGCCGATCTCGAGAAGATCCGCGACCAGATCGCTCTCTTCACCCTCGAAGGTGACCTGCGTCGCGAAACGACGATGAACATCAAGCGCTTGATGGACATCGGCTGCTACCGCGGCTTCCGTCACCGTCGCGGCCTGCCGATGCGCGGCCAGCGTACGCGCACCAATGCCCGCACTCGCAAGGGTCCGCGCAAGGCAGCGCAGTCCCTGAAGAAATAAGGATAGACCATGGCTAAAGCTCCTGCCAACAACGCGGCACAACGCGTTCGCAAGAAGGTTCGCAAGAACGTTGCGGACGGCATCGCCCACGTGCACGCCTCGTTCAACAACACGATCATCACGATCACCGACCGCCAGGGCAACGCTCTGTCGTGGGCGTCGTCGGGTGGTCAAGGCTTCAAGGGTTCGCGCAAGTCGACGCCGTTCGCTGCGCAGGTCGCCTCTGAAGTGGCCGGCCGCGCTGCGGTCGACCAAGGCATCAAGAACCTCGACGTCGAGATCAAGGGCCCCGGCCCGGGTCGCGAATCGTCGGTGCGCGCCCTGGCTGCGCTCGGCATCCGGATCAATTCCATTGCCGACGTGACCCCGGTTCCGCACAACGGCTGCCGTCCGCAAAAGCGTCGTCGCATCTAAGGCGACAATGCTCGGCGCAGCCTGCTTCACAGCGGCTGCRCATTTTTTGTTTTTCAACAAGCCCACCGCCATCGGCACGCCGCTGATGGCTCCCGCAGTCACCCTGCGGCAGATGACATAGAAGGAAGATCAAGTGGCACGCTACCTCGGCCCCAAGGCCAAACTCTCCCGCCGCGAAGGCACCGACCTGTTCCTGAAGAGCGCCCGCCGCTCAATCCAGGACAAGGCCAAGTTCGACTCCAAGCCCGGCCAGCACGGCCGCACCTCGGGTCAGCGCACCTCCGACTTCGGCCTGCAATTGCGCGAAAAGCAGAAGGTCAAGCGCATGTACGGCGTGCTCGAGAAGCAGTTCCGCCGCTACTTCGAGGAAGCCGACCGYCGCCGTGGCAACACCGGCGCCAACCTGCTGTTCATCCTCGAATCGCGCCTGGACAACGTGGTCTACCGCATGGGCTTCGGCTCGACCCGCGCCGAAGCACGTCAGCTCGTGTCGCACAAGGCGATCACGGTCAATGGCCAGTCGGTCAACATTCCGTCGTACCTGGTCAAGACCGGCGACGTGATCGCCGTGCGCGACAAGTCGAAGAAGCAGACCCGCGTGGCCGAAGCGCTGCAGCTGGCCGCCCAAGTCGGCATGCCCGCCTGGGTCGACGTCAATGCCGACAAGGCTGAAGGCACCTTCAAGAAGGTCCCCGATCGCGACGAATTCGCGGCCGACATCAACGAATCGCTGATCGTCGAACTGTATTCGCGTTAAACGGACGATAACGTGCCGCTGACGCGGCCCGTACTTTTGATTTTTTGTTCCCGCCGGGAAGTACTCCCGCCGGGCGCTTCACCAGCCTTACCGGTGTAACGAGCCGGGGGTATTGAGAGGAAGTCCTGCATGCAAACAACCCTGCTGAAACCCAAGACCATCCAGGTCGAGCAACTCGCGCCCAACAAGGCGAAGGTCACGCTCGAGCCGTTCGAGCGCGGCTACGGCCACACGCTCGGCAATGCACTGCGCCGCGTTCTGCTGTCGTCGATGGTCGGCTACTCGGCCACCGAAGTGACGATCGCGGGCGTGCTGCACGAGTACTCGTCGATCGATGGCGTGCAGGAAGACGTCGTCAACATCCTGTTGAACCTCAAGGGCGTGGTGTTCAAGCTCCACAACCGCGATGAAGTCACGCTGAGCCTGCGCAAGGACGGCGAAGGCCCGGTCACGGCTTCCGACATCCAGACGCCGCACGACGTCGAGATCATCAATCCCGACCACGTCATCGCGCACCTGTCGCAAGGCGGCAAGCTCGACATGCAGATCAAGGTCGAGAAGGGCCGTGGCTACGTGCCCGGCACGATGCGCCGCTACGCCGACGAGCCGACCAAGTCGATCGGCCGGATCGTGCTCGACGCCTCGTTCTCGCCGGTCAAGCGCGTGAGCTACACGGTCGAAAGCGCCCGTGTCGAACAGCGTACCGACCTCGACAAGCTGCTGGTCGAAATCGAGACCAACGGTGCGATCACCGCCGAAGACGCGGTCCGCGCCTCGGCCAAGATCCTGGTCGAGCAACTGGCCGTGTTCGCACAGCTCGAAGGCGGCGAACTCGCTGCATTCGATGCGCCGGCACCACGCAGCGCCCAGCAGTTCGATCCGATCCTGCTGCGCCCGGTCGACGAGCTCGAACTCACGGTGCGTTCGGCCAACTGCCTGAAGGCCGAGAACATCTACTACATCGGTGACCTGATCCAGCGCACCGAGAACGAGCTGCTCAAGACCCCGAACCTGGGCCGCAAGTCGCTCAACGAAATCAAGGAAGTGCTCGCCTCGCGCGGCCTGACCTTGGGCATGAAGCTCGAGAGCTGGCCGCCGGCCGGCCTGGACAAGCGATAATTCGAAGTTGGCCCTGAAGAAGAGGGCCAGTGCACCGGGCAGTACCTGACACGGCTGCCTGTTTTTATAAAGTAAAGGAAAAAGCACCATGCGTCACGGACACGGACTCCGCAAACTCAACCGCACCAGCTCGCACCGCCTCGCGATGCTGCAGAACATGATGAATTCGCTCATCGAGCACGAAGTCATCAAGACCACGGTCCCCAAGGCCAAGGAACTGCGCCGCGTCATCGAGCCGATGATCACCCTGGCCAAGAAGCCCACGCTCGCCAACAAGCGCCTCGCTTTCGACCGCCTGCGCAGCCGCGACAGCGTCGTCAAGCTGTTCGGCGAACTCGGTCCGCGCTACCAGGCACGTCCGGGCGGCTATACGCGCATTCTGAAAATGGGTTTCCGCGTGGGCGACAATGCACCCATGGCCCTGGTCGAATTGGTCGATCGCCCCGAAATCTCTGAAGAAGTTTCGGGCGCCGAGCAAAACGGCGCCGAATAGTATATAATTCCATCTTGCCGCGCGATGGAGCAGCCTGGTAG
>NZ_JBFUCI010000043.1:0-23576 GCF_056405335.1 Variovorax sp. P1_H12_2 | reverse complement strand
GCACGACACGAAGGCGCTGCTCGCGCGCTACGGCGTGCCTTCGCTGCCGGAGCATGTCTGCGCCGATGCCGACGCTGCCGTGCGGGCGGCCGGGCAGATCGGCTGGCCGGTGGCCCTGAAGATCCTCAGCGCCGACATCGCCCACAAGACCGAGGCCGGCGGCGTGCGCCTGGACATCGGCGATGCGGCCTCGCTGCGCACGGCCTGCGCCGAGGTGCTCGCCGCCGCGCAAGCGTACGACCCGTCCGCGCGCATCGACGGCCTGCTGGTGCAGCCGATGGCGCGCGGCGGCGTGGCCGAACTGATCGCGGGCGTCACCCACGATCCGGTCTTCGGCCCCGCGCTCACGGTCGGACTCGGCGGCGTGCTGACCGAGCTCTACCGCGATGCCAGCCACCGGCTGCTGCCGGTCGACGCGGCCATGGTCGGCGACATGCTGCGCTCGCTGAAGGCCTGGCCGCTGCTCGACGGCTTTCGCGGCCGGCCGCTGGCCGACGTCGAGGCCGCCTGCGCCGGCATCGCCGCGCTGTCCGATGCCGCCACGGCGCTCGGTGCGCAGGCCGAGGAGGTCGAGATCAATCCGCTGCAGGTGCGCGCGCGTGGCGCCGGTGCGGTGGCGCTCGATGCGCTGGTGCTGGTTCGCCCCGCTCTTTGAAAATCACTCCAGGAGACCCCCGATGAAAACGTCCTTGATGAAGACCGTGTCCGCCGCGGTGCTGGCCGTCGCGGCATCGCTGCTGGCGCCGGCGGCCGCGCTCGCGCAGGCCTATCCCGACAAGCCGATCCGCATGGTGCTGCCGTTCCCGCCCGGCGGCGTGACCGACCTCCTGGCGCGCGCGCTCGCCGAGAAGCTCTCGCCGCGCCTGGGCCAGCCGGTCATCGTCGACAACAAGCCGGGCGCCGGCACGGTGCTGGCGTCCGACTACGTCGCGCGTGCGCCTGCCGACGGCTACACGCTGCTGCTGGCCGCCTCGTCGCTCGGCACCGCGCCGCTGCTCTACGACAAGGTCGGCTACGACGCCATCAAGAGCTTCGCGCCCGTGACGCAGGTCGCGTCCGTGGTGCACGTGCTCGTGGTCAACCCGCAGCTTCCGGTCAAGTCGGTGGCCGAGCTCGTGGCGTACGCGAAGCAGAACCCCGGCAAGCTCAACTACGCTTCGACGGGCATGGGCACCTCCACCCATCTCGAAGGCGAGCTCTTCAAGAGCATGGCCGAGACTTTCATGGTGCACATTCCGTACAAGGGCAGCGGCCCGGCGTTGACCGATGTGGTGGGCGGCCAGGTCGGCGTCATGATCGATGCGCTCGGCTCCTCGGGGCCGTTCATCAGGTCCGGCAAGCTGCGTGCGCTGGCGGTGACGACGGTCAAGCGCTCGCAGTCGATTCCCGAACTGCCGACCGTCGCCGAATCCGGCCTGCCCGGCTACGAGGCGATGCCCTGGCTGGGCCTGGTGGCGCCGGCCGGCACGCCCCAGCCGGTGATCGACCGCCTCCATCGCGAGATCGTCGAAGTCCTGAAAGAGCCCGAGCTGCGCGAGCGCTTCAAGGGCTGGGGGCTGGACATCATCGGCAACACGCCCGCCGAGTTCGCGAGCTTCCTGCGCCGCGACATCGACCAGTGGGCGCGCGTGATCGCCAGCGCCAGGATCAAGGCCGACTGATGCAGGGGTCTTGCGAAACGGAGCGCGTCGAATGAGGCTCGCGCTCACCGAAGAACAGACGCTGATCCAGTCCAGCGCGCTCGACTGGCTGGCTGGCCGATACGACTTCCGCCAGCGCGAGGCCGGCCTGCATCGCGACGGCGGCTCGCCCGTGGCCTGGGCTGCGTTCGCGGAGATGGGTTGGCTGGGCCTGCCGATTCCGGAAGGCGCCGGCGGGCTGGGCCTGGGGCCGCTCGAGGCGGGCTTGCTGATGCAGGCCTTCGGCCGGCACCTGGTGGTCGAGCCGTGGCATGCGTGCGTGCTGCAGGCCGCGCGGCTCCTGGCCCTCGCGGGCACGGCGGCACAGCAAGCCGAATCGCTGCCGCCGCTCATGGCGGGCGAGCGACGGCTGGCCCTGGCGCACGCCGAGCCTGGCGATCGGCTGCCCTGGGCGCCGCGTCGCACGACGGCGGTGCGGACCGCGTCCGGCTGGCGCCTCGACGGTGCAAAGCGCCAATCGATGGCTGCGCCCGGCGCTGCGGGCTGGATCGTCTCGGCGACGGTCGATGGCGGCACGCGGCTGTTCATGGTCGACCCGCCCGCGGACGGGGTGCAGGCGGACGCCTACGACACCAGCGCGGGCGGACGCGCGGCCGACATCGTCTTCGCCGGCACGCCGGCGATCCTGCTGGGCGACGAGCGCGAAAGCGACATGGATGTGCGGCTGAACCGGGTGCTGGCCGAAGGCCTGGTCGCGCTCGGCTGGGAGGCCACGGGCGCCATGCAGGCAGCGCTGGCGCAGACCACCGCGCATACGCAGCAACGCAGGCAGTTCGGCCAGAGCCTGTCGCAGTTCCAGGTGGTGCAGCATCGGCTGGCTGAGATGGCGGTGCACTGTGCGGAGGCGCAAGCGGTCTGCGAGCTGGCATCGATGCGGCTCGCGCTGTCGCCCGACGCGGGCCCCGAGCTGGCGGCCCTGGTGAAGAACAAGGTCGGCCGCGCCGCCCGCTTCGTCGCGCAGGAGGCGGTGCAGCTGCACGGCGCGATGGGCGTGTGCGAGGAGCTGCCGATCGCCGCGACCTTCCGGCTGCTTCTGGCCTTCGGGCAGCAGGGTGGCGATGCGGCGTCGCATGCGTTGCGGCACGGTCGGGAACTCATGGCCAACGGTGCCTTCGGCTGCAGCCAGACGCTTCACGATCGCGCGACGACGATGGAAGGACACAGCGCATGAATCTCGAACTCGAACCCGCCGACCGGGCCTTTCGCGAAGAAGTGCGCGACTTTCTCGCCGCCAACCTGACGGCTGCCCTGCGGGACGGACAGCGCAGCACCACGTCGATGTACCCGGCGCCCGAAGTCTCGACGCCGTGGCAGAAGGCGCTGCAGGCCAAGGGCTGGCTCGTGCCGCTCTGGCCCGTGGCGTGGGGCGGCACCGGCTGGAGCGCACTGCAGCGCTTCATCTTCGAGACCGAATGCGCGCTGGCCGGCGCGCCGCTGGTGCATCCGATGGGCGTGCGCCTGGTGGGGCCGGTGATCCTGCGCTACGGCACCGAGGCGCAGAAGCGCCGCTACCTGCCGCGCATCCTGTCGAGCGAGGACTACTGGTGCCAGGGCTTCTCGGAGCCGAATGCCGGGTCGGACCTCGCGTCGCTGTCGCTGAGTGCGCGGGCGGACGGCAGCGACTATGTGCTCGACGGCACCAAGATCTGGACCAGCTACGCGCACAAGGCCAACCGCATGTTCGCGCTGGTGCGAACCAGCACCGAAGGCAAGAAGCAGCAGGGCATCAGTTTCCTGCTGGTCGACATGAACCTGCCGGGCATCTCGGTGCGGCCGATCGCCACGATCGGCGGCGACCACGAGGTGAACGAGGTGCACTTCGACGGTGTCCGGGTGCCGCAGGCCGACCGCATCGGGGAGGAGAACGCGGGCTGGGATTGCGCCAAGTACCTGCTCGAGTTCGAGCGCGGCGCCGGCATCTTCAGCCCGCGGCTGCGTTTGCAGCTCAAGCGTGTGGCCGAGGCGCTGCGCGTGCCCGGTGCCGTCAACGACGAATTGCTGCGCCGCTTCGGCGAGGTGGCGTCCGATGTCGACACCTTCGAGTGGCTGGAGCTGCGCACCATGGGCGGCCTGGCGCCGGGCGCCAACCCCGGACCGGTGTCGTCGATCCTCAAGCTGCGGGCCAGCCGGCTCAAGCAGGCGATCGGCGAACTGGGCGTGGAAGCCCTCGGTGGTGACAGCCTGCGCTGGCGCAGCGACCCCGCCGATGGCCGCAACGCCACGGCGACGCTGGTGCCGGAGTACTGCAACAGCCGGGCCTACACCATCTTCGGCGGCGCGGCGGAGGTTCAGCTGGGGCTCATTGCACGCACTGTGATGAATGCCTAGGCCCGAGCAGCCTTGCCGCCCGTCCGCCGTCGGGTGAGCGCCAGGTTGGCCGTCATCATGGCCGCGACCAGCGTGACCAGCCACGAGAAGTACACCCATAGCAGGAACATGGGGAGCGCGGCGAACGCCCCGTACAGCGCCTTGTACGTGGGCACCTTGGCGAGGTAGGCGGTGAAGCCGCGCTTGCCCAGCTCGAAGGCCACGCTGGCGATCAAGCCGCCCGCGATGGCGTCGCGCAGCCGTACCTGGGTGTTCGGCACGAGGTAGAACATGCTCGTCAGCGCGATCACGCCGAGCATGAACGGCCCGAGGTCGAGCACGAAGGCGAGTGATCGCGGCAGCGCGCCGATCAGCCCCATGGAACTGCCCAGCAAGTAGGACGTGGCCCAGAGGCTCAGACCCAGCACGGGCGGCCCGACCGCCAGCATCAGCAGGTACAGGCCGACCCGCCTGAACAACGGCCGATTCTTGCGGACCTGCCACATCTGGTTCAGTGCGTTTTCCACGGTCAGCAGCATCGCGATGGCCGCGCCCAGCAGGAACAGCGAGCCGACCCAGGTCAGGCCGCTGGCGTTGGCGGCGAACTGGTTCAGGTACTTCAACACCGTGCGCGCGATGTCCGCCGGAAGCAGCCGGCTCAACAGGATCTCCTGAAGCGCGTCCTTGAAGCGCCTGAAGATCGGGAAGTGCGTGAACAGCGCGAAGCTCGCGGCCAGCAAGGGCACGATGGACAGCAGGGTCGTGAAGGTCAGGCTGCCGGCGACCTGGGGCAGGCGCTCTTTCCTGGCGCGTTGGAATGTCAGGCGGGTCAGGGTGAACATGGATCGCTGAAAGAAAATCGACTGGCTTCGCGGGCCAAGGGTTGCCGCCGCCGGATGGCGATTGTGACGGCTGACTTCGATCGCTTCGGTCGCGAGCCCGGCGGACCTCGACAGCCGTTTGGCCGCGCAGCATACTGGCGCGGGCCTGGCCATCGCCTCATGGGGAGTTCGTTCCGGTGGCACCGGAGTCGTCGACGCCCCACGGGACTGGAGATCCGCATGACCACGCAAGGCTTCACCGAATCGCATGCGCCGCAGGCGCTGGACCTGCTGATCGTCGGCGCCGGCTTCGGTGGCCTCTGCATGCTGCGCAAGGCGCGCGCGATGGGCCTGTCGGCGCTGGTGCTCGAGGCCGCGCCCAGCGTGGGCGGCACCTGGTACGCCAACCGCTACCCCGGTGCCCGCGTCGACATCCAGAGCCTGGAGTACTCGTTCTCGTTCAGCGAGGCCCTGCAGCAGGAATGGCAGTGGAGTGAGCGCTATGCCTCGCAGCCCGAACTGCTGCGCTACGCCAACCACGTGGCGGACCGCTTCGACCTGCGCGGCGGCATCCGCCTGAACACGCGCGTGACGTCGGCCCGCTTCGACGACGACGGGCAGCGCTGGCAGATCGGCGGCACCGGCGCCGATGGCGCGGCGCAGGCCTGGCACGCGCGTTTCGTCGTGCTGGCCAGCGGGCCGCTGTCGACACCGAACACGCCCGCCTTTCCCGGCCTGGAGACCTTCGCCGGGCCGGTCCTGCACACGGCCGACTGGCCGCATGCGCCGGTCGATTTCGGCGGCCGCCGTGTGGGCGTGATCGGCACGGGTTCCTCGGCGGTCCAGGTGATCCCGCGCATCGCGCAGCAGGCGGCGTCGGTGACCGTGTTCCAGCGTACCGCCGCCTACGTGGTGCCGGCCCACAACGGACCGCTCGATCCGGCGCACGAGGCCCGCGTGAAGGCCGACTACCCGGGCTTCCGGGCCCGCAACCGCCAGATGCGCACCGGCTTCGGCTGCGAGCTGCCCTCGAACCCGGACTCGGCGCTGGCGGCGAGTCCCGAAGAGCGCGCAGCGGTGTTCGAGGCCCGCTGGCGCTTCGGCGGGTTCTCCATGCTCAGTGCCTTCGCCGACCTGATGACGGATCTGCGGGCCAACGCACTGGCGGCCGAGTTCGTGCGCGGCAAGATCCGCGAGAAGGTCCGCGACCCGGCGACGGCGGCGCTGCTCTCGCCGCAGCAGCCCATCGGCTGCAAGCGCATGTGCGTGGCCGACGACTACTACGAGACCTTCAACCGGCCGAACGTGCACCTGGTGGACGTCAGCGCGCAGCCGATCGAGGCCATCACGCCGGGCGGACTGCGCACCGGCGGGCGCGAGCACGCCTTCGACACGCTGGTGCTGGCCACCGGCTTCGACGCCGTCACCGGCACGCTGATGCGGATGGACCTGCGCGGCCGCGGCGGCCTGCGCATCCAGGACAAGTGGCGCGACGGGCCGCTGAACTACCTGGGCCTGACGGTGGCCGGCTTCCCGAACCTGTTCAACATCGCCGGCGCGGGCAGCCCCGCGGCCTTCACGAGCGTCATCCTCTCGATCGAGCACCACGTGGACTGGATCGCCGAGTGCATCGCCTGGCTCGACGCACAGGGCCACGCCACGATCGAGGCCACCGGCGAGGCCGAGAGCGCCTGGGTCGCGCAGGTCAACGCGATCGCTGCCCACACGGTGTTCCTGAGCTGCAACTCCTGGTACCTGGGCGCGAACATCCCGGGCAAGCCGCGCATGTTCATGCCGCTGGCCGGCGGATTCCCGGCCTATGCGGAACGCTGCGCGGCGGTGGCCGGCCGGGGCTACGAGGGCTTCGCGCTGGGCTGATCGCGGCGCCGTCGTCCAACGCGGCGAGGCGAGTTCACTCGCTTAGACTTGAACCATGCCGCGCCATTCAGAACGTCACCGCAATCATCGGATCGGCTGGCTGCGCGCCGCCGTGCTCGGTGCCAACGACGGCATCGTTTCGACGGCCAGTCTCGTCGTCGGCGTCGGGGCGGCCGGCGCGAGCCATGCCACTGTCGTGATGACCGGTGTGGCGGGCCTCGTGGCTGGCGCCATGTCGATGGCTGCGGGCGAATATGTGTCGGTCTACTCGCAGGCCGATACCGAGCGGGCCGATCTGGCCCGCGAACGCATGGAGCTGGATACGGACCCTGCCGCCGAGCAGCGCGAACTGACTGCCATCTACGTCAAGCGAGGGCTCGAGCCTGCCCTGGCGCGGCAGGTGGCCGTCGATCTGATGAACCACGATGCCCTGGGTGCCCATGCACGGGACGAACTCGGCATCTCCTCGGGTCTCGGGGCGAATCCGGTGCAGGCTGCCCTGGCCTCGGCCGCCAGCTTCGCGGTGGGTGCCGCGCTGCCGCTGGTCGTCGCGATGCTGGCGCCCGAACGCAGCCTGATTCCCTGGGCGGCGGGCACTTCGATGGCCTTCCTCGCGTTGCTGGGCGCCATTGCCGCGCGTGCAGGCGGGGCAGGCGTTCTCCGGGGGGCTTGGCGCGTTGCTTTTTGGGGAGCGCTGGCGATGGGGGTTACCGCAGGCGTTGGTCGCCTGTTCGGTACGCCCGTTTGATGACTCTGCGGCGGCTTGACCTGGCGTCGAAGCCGCTGCGCCCGGCATGATGGCCGGCCGTCGCCTGGAGCCCCCATGGAAAAGATCGATCTCAGGAAACAACTGAAGCATCTCTATCAACCGTCCGCCAAGGCGGTGGTGCAGGTCGATGTGCCGAGCTTCAGGTTTCTCATGGTCGACGGTCGGGGCGATCCCGGCACGTCGCAGGCGTATGCGCAGGCCGTCGAGGCCCTGTTCTCCGTCTCCTACACCGCCAAGTTCATGGTCAAGAAGGGGCCGCAGGCGACCGACTATGCCGTCATGCCGCTCGAAGGGCTCTGGTGGGCCGATGACATGTCCGCCTTCGTCGCCAACGACAGGGAGCAATGGAACTGGACGATGATGATCATGCAGCCCGACTTCGTCGCCGACGAAGTCATCGAAGCGGCGATGGCCGAAGTGCGACGGAAGAAGGCACTGCCGGCCATCGACAAGCTACGGCTGGAGCGCTTCCCGGAGGGCCCGTGCGCCCAGGTGCTGCATCTTGGACCCTTCTCGGATGAAGGCCCCACGGTGGAGCGGCTGCACGATTTCATCGATGCGCGAAGTGGCCGGGCCGGCAAGCATCACGAGATCTACCTGAGCGACATCCGGCGAGCCGATCCCGCGAAATGGAAAACGGTCATTCGCCAACCGATGAAATGATCCTGCTGCGGCATTCCGCTGCGGAGCCAAAAAGCGCATGGCCCCCGTGAATTCGCAAGTCAGTCCAGGTAGTCGAGAAACAGCGGCGTCACTTCCTGGAGAAAAGAAATCTCCGTCGCGGCGATGCTTCGGGGTTCCAGGTCGAAATGAATGAACGTGCCATAGGGCGTCCCGCACTCGCGCGTCAGCAGCCGCCCGTAGTACGACTCGACGAGACCGACATAGGGGCGGTAGCTCATCAGGGCCTCGTCCTTGGAGACGTGGTCGGTCACGAATTCGCCCTGTTCCATCGCGTGCTTGCAAAAGCTCTTGTCCAGAGGAACCGCTTTCAACCAGGTGCGGTATTCGGAATTGCGGTCGAAGACGTGCTCCGCGCGCATCGCGTCGCCGCTCAACTTGTAGATGGCCGTGTATCTGTAGTCCGTCCTGTCATTGAGCAGCGCCAACGCAGGGCGAATCCCATGGGTGGCAAGGACGCTGCGAACCGCTGCGGTCTGCGCGGAATATTCAAGCTCGGGCATAGGGGATCACGGGTTGGGCGAACTGGGAAAGTCTTGGCGGGGGCGCGTCGGCACGGATTCTATTGACGCCCCCCAAAGCCCGGGATGCAGGGGACAAATGACCTCGGCCGGCCCCGGAAATGTCGGGTTCGTTCGACAAGCCTGCATCTCGCGCCGGCGCCGCCGCCCGGCGCTCACGGCGAGGAATCGGGTGCCAAGGCAGATGTGCAGAGGGGCGTGGCGGCCTAGGGGGAACTGCCTCTTGACTCTCGCGCCGCAGGCGTTCTATGTTACCTACCGTACGGACGCCGGTTTCTGAAACTCGCGCCTGTCGCGAGGCTGTTTTCAGGTGTTCTCCGGTGGTCGAAGCGCGGGAGTCTTGCCATGGTGACCGCCACGGATGCGCGATTGAACGACTTGCTCGCAGCGCTGCCCGACGCCGAATTGGCGCGCTGGTTGCCATTGATCGAATTCATCGACTTGCCGCTCGGCCACGTGCTTTACGAGCCCGGGGCGACGCTCAGCCATGTGTACTTTCCGACCAGCGCCATCATCTCCCTGTTGTACGTGCTGGAGAATGGCGCCTCCGCGGAGCTCGCCGTCGTGGGGAAGGATGGCATCGTCGGGATTTCGCTCTTCATGGGGGGCGGCTCCACGCCGAGCCGCGCCGTCGTCCAGAGTGCCGGCAAGGGCTTCCGGCTCGGCGCCAAGGCGCTGCAGGACGAGTTCAATCGGGGCGGCCCCGTGCTGCACCTGCTGCTGCGCTATACGCAGGCGCTCATCACGCAGATGTCGCAGACGGCCGTTTGCAATCGCCACCATTCCCTCGACCAGCAGCTGTGCCGCTGGCTGCTGCTGAGCCTCGATCGTCGGCCGGGTGACGTTCTGGCGATGACCCAGGAACTGATCTCCAACATGCTTGGGGTTCGTCGCGAAGGGGTGACCGGAGCCGCGGTTCAGCTGCAGGCCGCGGGACTGATTCGCTACGCGCGTGGCCGCATCACGGTGCTCGACCGGCCTGGCCTGGAGAAGCGATCCTGCGAATGCTACGAGGTGGTCAGGAAGGAATACGACCGACTGCTTCCTCGCAGCACGCGTCGTGCCGCGGGGTGATGCGGGCGCGTCGAAGGCGAGGCGAGGGACCCCGCCTCGCGCCCGCGCGCCAGGCTGCTAAGTGCGGTATCGAACAGACCGATGGTCCTTGGGCGTTTATGGTCGGGTGCCTCGACCGTGCGCGTGGAAGCCAGCAGTCTCCAGGCGCAGGTGTCGCAGGTCGTGGGGTGACGGCTGCCGAGCCTTTCAGGGAGGAACTGCGAGATGCCATCCAAGATGGATTTCGAGCGCTCGTCGGGCGAGGCGCAGTGGCTCGACAGCGAGTGGTTCGATGCGTCGCGAACCGGGAACGCCCCGGAGTTGCCGGCTACCCATCCCGAGCAGACGCCCGCGCAGGCCAAGGCACTGCGGCGAGAGAAATTCCTCGTCGGAGCCTGCCTGCTGGTCGCATTGGCGGGCTCGGTGCTGGCCTTGGTCGCGTGCACGGGCGAGCCTTTCGAGCAGGACATGGAGCGCATCTTCATGCGGACCACAACCCCTTGAGGCAGTGCCGCAGGAGCCACGCGTGACCCGCTTGTCCGATGAACAACTGGCGCGGATCCAGAGCTTTCTGTCACGGATCGAAGCCGAATTGCGGGCCGAAGTGCAAGCACTCAAGGACGCGAAGATCCTGTCGCCCGGAACGCGCTGCCGCGTCATCGATGGCGAAGTCGACGACGCCGAAATGTGCTTTTCTCTCGGACCTCGGAGTGCCTCGCCTGCTCGGGAGCTGTCGCGCGACGGCCGCTGGCCGTCCTGACGCCAGCTTTGCGCACCCCTAGGTCGGCGCACCGGGCTCACCCTGCCGACCGCTCGTACGGCAGCCCATGCACGCGCGCCTCGCGCGCGATGTCATCGTCGCTTCATCGCGACGTCACGGCGACTGCCTAGTCTTGGAATGCCTCGACGCGCCGGCGACACCGCCGTTCGTCGAGCACCCTCGATTCCAAGAAACGGAGTGTTGCCCCCATGTATCCCTGGTCCATCCTGCGCGCGCCGGTCGCGCTGTCGATCCTGGCCTGCGCCTTGGCCGCCTGTGGTGGCGGCGAAGGCGGCGGCCTTGGTGGAGCCAACGCTGCCACCGGCACCGCCGGTGCCGGCACGGCCAGCAAGGCCACCCAGCCCGCCCCGGCCGCGTCCGACGCGAGCGGCGAGCCCAGCGTGAGCTACGCCCCCTGACGCCTGTTCCAATCCTCGAAACCGACCCTGCCATGACCACACGTCGCAAGTTTCTCCAGAGCTCCACCGGCACCGGCATCGCCGCCGCCACGCTGGCCGCCTTTCCCCCCAGCATCCGCCGCGCGCTGGCCATCCCCGCCCACCACGACACCGGCACCATCAAGGACGTCAAGCATGTGGTGCTGCTGATGCAGGAGAACCGCTCCTTCGACAGCTATTTCGGCACCTTCAAGGGCGTGCGCGGCTATGGCGACCGTTTCACCGTCCCCGCGCCCAACGGCAAGAACATCTTCCATCAGACCTACACCAAGACGACGCCGCCCAGCACCTACGTGCCTTACCGCCTCGACGAGAGCAAGGGCAACGCGCAACGCGCCGGCAGCACGCCCCACAGCTGGTCCGATTCGCAGGCGGCGTGGGATCACGGCCGCATGTTCAAGTGGCCGGACGCCAAGAACCTGCTGTCGATGGGCTACTACGACACCGCGGAAGTTCCGTTCCAGCGCGCGCTGGCCGACGCCTTCACGCTGTGCGACCACTACCACTGCGGCATGCACACGGGCACCATCGCGAACCGCCTGTTCTACTGGAGCGGCACCAACGGCCCGAACGGCATCAGCCCGGTCGACGGCAGCAGGGTCGAGGTGGCGGGCCTGAACAACCAGTTCAACGGCGGCAACGACATCGGCCCGGCCACCCAGGGCTGGACCTGGACCACCTATGCCGACCGGCTGGAGAAGGGCGGCGTGAAGTGGAAGGTCTACCAGAGCCTGATCGACAACTTCGGCTGCAACGAGATGATGGGCTTCCGCCATTGGCGCGCTGCCATCGAGCAGATGCCGGTGGCCCGCCGTCCGGTCTATGTCGCGGCCACGGACATCACGCAGCCGGTCACTGCCGCCGGCCCGCTCTATGACCCGGTCATCGACGACGCGCTCAGCCCGCTGGCCAAGGGTTTCGGCAACACCATGCCGCAAGGCTTCCTGGAAACATTCCGCGAAGACATCAAGAACGGCAAGCTGCCCGCGGTGTCGTGGATCATTTCTCCGTCCGCATACAGCGAGCACCCCGGACCGTCGAGTCCGGCCAAGGGCGGCTGGTACGTGCAGGAAGTGCTGGACGCGCTGACCTCCAACCCGGAGGTCTGGAGCAAGACGGTGCTGCTGATCAACTTCGACGAGAACGACGGCTTCTTCGACCACCTGCCGTCGCCGGCGGTGCCGTCGCGCAATGCCGACGGGACGCTGGCCGGCGGCTGCACGCTGGCCGACGCCGACGTGGCCGTCGAATATCACAACTACGCGCCGGCGACCTCGAACCAGCCCGCGATCGACGGCCGGCCCTACGGCCCCGGCCCGCGCGTGCCGATGTGGGTGGTCTCGCCCTGGAGCCGCGGCGGCTGGGTCAACTCGCAGGTCTGCGACCACACCTCGACGCTGCTGTTCCTCGAAAAGTGCTTCGGCGTGGCCGAGCCGCAGATCAGCAAGTACCGCCGCGCCGTCTGTGGCGACCTCACCAGCGCCTTCAACTTCGAGCGCCCGAACAACGAGCCGCTGCCCACCCTGGCCGGACGCACGACCAAGGGCGAGGCCGATGCGCTGACCGCCGCCCAGCAGGCGCTGCCGAAGATCATCCCGACGGCCGACCTCCCGCTGCCGGCGCAGGCCACCGGCGTGCGTCCCTCGCGCGCGCTGCCCTACGAGCTCCACACCAGCGCGCGCACGGACTCGGTCAACGGCCGCGTGCAGCTGCTGTTCGCCAACAGCGGCCAGGCCGCCGCCGTGTTCCACGTCTACGACAAGCTGAACCTGGCGGACCGCCTGCCGCGCCGTTACGTGGTCGAGCCCGGCAAGCAGCTCGACGGCCACTGGGCCGCCATGGCCGACAACGCCGGCCTGTACGACCTGTGGGTGCTCGGGCCGAACGGCTTCCACCGCCAGTTCAAGGGCGACCTGAACCGGTTGCGTGCGGGGGGTGTGGCGCTGCCCGAAATCCGCGTGGGCTACGAGAAGCGCCGCGGCGACCTCTACCTTCAGTTGCGCAACGACGGCCGGCGCGACTGCCGCTTCACCGTCCAGTCCAACAAGGTTTACGCGCGCCCCGATGCCCATGGGGCCGGTGACCAAGAGGATCGCGACGACCACGAGGGCCAGGAGGGCCGCGGTATGGATCGCAACGGCGCGTCGGGCATTCGGGTCAAGGGGGGCGACCAGAAGAGCATGCGCTGGAGCCTGGACGCCAGCGGCCAGTGGTACGACTTCGTGGTGACCTGCGATGCCGATCCCGCCTTCTACCGGCGCTTCGCCGGCCGGATCGAGACCGGCCGGCACTCGGTGAGCGATCCGGCGATGGGGTTGGCGGACCGCTTCTGAACGAGGGCGTCCGCCGCGCCCTGGTCGTCCGGACAGCCTACCTCTTTGGCCCAAGGCGCAAGCGCAACCGGCACGATTGAAGTACAAAGCATGTTCTTCAATGGCTTCCCATGAAGGAGGGTCGGATGTTCAGCATCTTTCAGCCCAGCCGAAACGGCCACCTGCGGCGTGTCATGACATTGCTCGAGGAAGCGCAGATGGCGCGCATCGAGCATCAGGCCGCCGCCGAGCACCATGGCGCTCTGGCCCGCATGTACGCGGAGCGCGCGAAGAGGCTCGAGCGMGAGGTCTACGGCTCGGCATCCCTGCCTTCGGGAGACAGCGGGGGCCATCAGAAGTCGGCGGATGACAAGCACGTCGTCTATGCCATGGACGCCAACCGTCGCCTCGACGGCCAGGCGAAGGCGTCGTAGGCGCCTGAAAGTCGCGAGTCAACGCGGGGGCGGCGGCTCCGCAGCCCTCGACGAGGGCGCTCGCACCGGAGCGCGCGAGAAGTCGTACCGCGGCCCCGGCCCGGGGGCGATGGGCGGTCCCAGATCGGCGACGGGCGGCGCGGCCGAGTGCGTGCTGCCGTACTGCGGCCCGGGTCCGGGCGCGATAGGGGGGCCCAGGTCGGGCCCGGCCCGTGCGGCCGCGCGTTCTTCCGCCGTGGTCGAGGGCTCGACCCATGGTCGGCGTGCAGAGGATGGCCGGGCCGCCGGTCGGGCCGTGGCCCGGACCTTGGCTTCAGGACCCGGCGTCGGCGAAGCCTGGGTCTCGGCGGGCTTCGCCGGTGCCTCCGTGGAGGGCCTTTCCGCGACGGCGGCCGGGGCCGCTGGGGCTGCTGGGGCCGCCGGGGTCGGAGGTGCCTGATCCGGCGAGTCCGCCGGCGTCGATTCGGCGGGCGGCTCCGGAGCTGCCGAGGGGATCGGCGACTTGCTCGGCGCCGGCGCCAGCATGGCCAGGAGCCGCGTGTGCAGCGGCGGCACCCCCGGCTTGCGCGTGACCTCCATCCACCACAGCGTGAAGCCGAGAATCATCGCCAGGCCGACGCAGCCGGCCCGCAGCCAGAAGGAGGCCGCTTCGGCCGGCAGGGCAACGATGGCAGCGCCTCCAGGCTGGTGGCCGTCGTCGGCGCGCGGAGCGCCACCGGAGGACGGGCGGAACGCCATCACCGGGTCGACCCGGGAAAGCCCGGACCCGGGCAACGGGTGAGCGCAGCCCGTGCAGTACTTGGACTTGGCGCGGTTCGATTTTCCGCAGACTTCGCAAACAACCGACATGGTCGCAACTCCCTGGGACAGACGCAGGCATCACTTTGCACCGCTGCCGCGCGCTGTATGTCAGCAGTGTCCTACTTCGCGGCCTCCATCGGATCGGACCGCGATCCACTTCCTTGCCGCGGCCACCGGCTCCGGCCCGGCCGGTGTCGGCATCGCCGCTATCGGCTGATCGCCTCCAGGGCCAGGCGAATCGGGGCATTGGAGATGTGCATCAGGCCGCTGAAGGGTTGATTCATGTCCAGGACGAGGAAGATCGCGCCCGCGACCGAGAGCGAGCCGATGAAGAGTGCCACCAGGACAGTCCCGTTGCTGCGGGTGAGAAAGCCGAACCCCACGAAGAGGACGACCAGCCAGAACACCAGCACCACGAGGAACGGCCAGGAAATGGAGCCGCCGGCCTGTTCGTACAGGAGTTGGCGCGCGTCTCCGATGTCGGTGAGGAGCTGCAAGGCGCGGCTCTTCGCGAAGCGCTGGCTGTCCGTCGTCGGCTGCAGGTTGACCACATGCTCGATCAGTTCCTCGTCCGATTCGCGCGTCACGCGCAGGGTGCTGGAGGCCAGCTTCGCGCCACCCCTGTCCGGCCACGCTTGTTCGAGTCTGGCCGCAACAAGATGGCGGAAGGTCTTGCGTGCTTGCCCCGCGTCCGGGCCATAGCTGGCGAACACGCGATCGAGCTGCACGATGTGAACACCGAGCGCCTGCACCTCGGACTCCTGCGTGGCATACGCGGTATGGGCCGAGGCGATGAGCAGGCTCATGACCAGCGCGGAGATGGTCGCGATCAGGCCCAGCACCAGCTTGATGACGTCGTTGGAGTCGGCTTCCTTGTGGTGCAAGGGCAGCTTGCGGTGGAGCGCGATGCCTGCGAGCGCACCGCAGAAGGTGCAGCCAAATACGATCAGGCCGACGAGGATGGGGCTCATGGGGTTCGGTCTCCTGGGCTGGTCAGCGGGAAAGACGGCGGTGGACGGATGCAAGCGTAGCGCTCCACAATCGCGCGATGAACAAACGACGCTTTCTCGGGACCGCGACCCTCGCCGGACTGGTGCCCGCGACTCGCGCATGGGCGGCCGACCCGCCGCGCCAGGGTCCCGGTCTCCTGACCGTCAGCGGAGCGGTAGGCAAGACCAACCGTGGCCCCGTCGATCCGGCGCTCGACCAGTTGCTGGTCAAGCATGGCGTCAAGTTCGACAAGGCGTACGTGCTCGATGCCGAGGCCTTGCGCCGCCTGCCGGTGGTTCGAATCAAGGCGACGCTCGAGTACGACGCCAAGATGCATTCGCTCGCGGGTCCCTTGCTGACCCGCGTGCTCGAGTCGGCGGGCGTGGCGCCGGCCGGCGAAGTGATGCTCGGACTTCGCGCGGTGGACGGCTATGTCGTGCCGCTGCGCATGGCCGATGCGCGCAGCTACCGCATGATCGTGGCCACCGAGATGGACGGGGCGCCGCTCGCGCTGGGCGGCTTGGGCCCGCAGTGGGCCGTCTACGAGGCCGACACGCTCGCCGCGTTCAAGGACAAGCCGCTCAAGGAACGCTTCGCCCTGTGCCCCTGGGGGCTGTACAGCATCGAGGTCACGCGCGGCTGAGCGCCGGCGAGTCGATGCGCCGCGGCCCGACCGGATCAGGGCAGGAAGTTGAGCGTTTCGGGCAACGGCAAGCCGGCCGGCATCTCGAACAGCGGGCCGGCACCGTCGGGGTCGATGACCTGCGCGCCGTCCGTCGCGAAGAACACCGCGATCTGCGCCTGGGCCGCGACAGCCAGCGGCGCGGCCGCCGGGTTGCCGATGTTGGTGAGGAAGGTGTGCGGGTTCTTGGGAATGGCCCCGCCGGTCGCGGCAAAGGCCAGGTCGTTGCGGAAGTACATGGCGCGGTCCGCCAGCTGTCCCGCGCGAAGGATCGCGGTGGTCGTCGGATTCGGAACCGTGGTGTCGCCCTTGGCGAACTGCACGATCACCGGCTTGGCCCCGTTGCCGCGCAGGGGTTGCCGGCGGATGTACGGGGCATAGGACACCGGATTGCCCGACTGCTGTACCCACGTGTTGTGTTCGAGCACCTGCTGGATCGCGCTGGCGCCTGCGACGTCGTTCACCAGTGGCGGAACATCGCGCAGCGGGATGTTCTCGTTGAAGTTCAGATTGAAAGGCGGCGGCACGTTCGGCGTCGGCGGCAGGTTGAGCAGTTGCGGCTGGCGCGTTGCCAACGCGATCGCGGTCAGCACCCGGAACCCGCCCAGGCGCGCGACCTCGGGGATCGAGCCGCCCGGCACGTTGGGAACACCGGCCCTGACGGCACCTTCCACGCCGAGGAAGATCGTGCCGTAGATGCCGCCGAAGGATTGCCCGGCGTAGTAGATGCGGCTCTTGTCGATGTCGACCGAGCCGTCGCCGTCGACATCGATGCCGACCTGGATCTGCCGCACCAGCTGCATCAGGTCGATCACGGTCTGGCGCAGGCCGTCGCGGCTGGACACGATCGTCGACGACCCGACCGCACTGACCCCTTCGGTGGAGTCGATCGCGCCGTTGCCGTCCTGGTCGAAGCCGCGGCCGCCCGACGGCACGACGACCGGAGCGCCGGCCTGCGGGGTCACGTTGAGCGTGCCCAGGGCGCCGCCACCGTGGCCGACGACGCTGATCGCCATCGTTGCGATCCCTCTGGACGCGAACATCGATGCGACGGTCCAGGGTGCGCCGTACATGCTGTCGGTGAAGCCATGGCCGAAGATCGCCACCGGCCAACCACCCGGCGGCCGGGCACCGCTCGGCAGGAACATCTCGACCACCAGCTCGTTGCTCGACTGAGGCACCGGAAATCCGGTCAAGGTGCCGGTGGCGGGGATGACTCTGGCCGTGTTCAGGTAATCGGGCGAGCTGAACTTGCCGAAGGCCACACGCCCGACCGCGCCCGGGACCACGCCCAGCGCCGTCGTCGGGACGGGCGATGGAGTGAACGCCGGGGCCGTCCCGGTCTGCTGCACCCACTGGATTCCAGCCAGGCCGGCGACCGGAAACACGGCACGCGCCGTGCCGTCGTTGCCGATCATGAAATTCACGGGCGCCGGATTGGAGCGCCTGATCTGATCCCGGATCTTCAGCAGGTCGGCGCTGATGCTCTGCGTGGTGAACAGGCTCAGCGCGACCGCGCGGTGCCGGCCCTGCGGGATCGAGCGGTCCGCGTTCTGCAGCGCCCCGCGATAGTCCATCGTGTCGCGGTCTTGCGCCTCGCCGCGGTCGGTCGGCTGGCGAAGCCGAGCGAATGCCCCGCCATCGAGGGGGTCCCCGGCCTTGTCGCGAATGCCGTTGGTGACCACCAGCACGTAGCGCGAGTGCTCCTGCAGCAGTTCTTCCGATTCGACCACCAGCGTCTTGCCGGCGACGTCCCAGGCCACCTGGTTGATGCCGACCTTCTGGCCGAAGCCGGCGCCCGAGAGCGTGTCGCCCAGGTTCACCAGGTACAGCGTCTCGCTGGTGACGGTCTTCAGGTCGATCTCACCGGTGAACGGCACGCTGATGCGCGGCTGCGTATTGAAGCCGTCGAGCGTGTTGAGGACGTCGATGTCGGCGCAATCGGACACCATCACGGCGCAGTTCGGCTTGGGCAGCTTCACGCGCTTGAACGTGTTCTGCGTCCAGTCCGGCTGGGTGAAGCGGTCGCTCGGAAACGGGCTCGTCGTCGGACTGGAGAAATCGAGCTTCACRCTGACCCCGGCGGCCAATGCGAAGACCGGCGCCGCGATCAAGACGGCCAGCGCCACGTGGCGAACCACGAACCGGCCATGGGTGGAGAAGGCGCGTTTCGAATCCGCCTTGAGTCGAGCTTGCATTGGATGTCTCCTCGCCGAACTTGTTGTTGGAGTGGCTGGGACGAGTCGGCTGCGACAGACCCGCCGACGGCTTTATAGCCGCTTGCCGGTCGCGCGACCAGCTAGGGATAGTCCGGCCAGTGGCGGCGGACGGGGTCCGCCTTCATCGGCGGCGCTACCTGCGGCGTCGGCAGATTGGGCAGCCTTGCAGGATTCTTGGCGATGTTTGCACGATCCTCCGGCAGAGGCCCAGGCGTCGAGACAAGCGGCGGCGAGATGCCTAAGCTACGGCACATGCTGACCTCCACCCATCAGGCACTGCGAGACGATCGATCTGCCAATCAACTGCAGGCCACGGTCATGCGGGCCGAGCTGGCCGCCCTGATCGACCGGCACACCGGTACCGACGGCGCCCATGCGACGGCGATACCGCGCCTCATCCTGGCCCGCGCCTCGCACACGCAGCATCCGGTCCACTCGGTCTACGAGCCGGCCTTCTGCGTGCTGGCGCAGGGCAGCAAGCGCGTCCTGCTCGGTGGCGAGGTCTACGTCTACGACAGCAGCCACTACCTGGTGGTCGCACAGAACCTGCCCGTGGCGGGCCAGGTGATCGACRCATCGCCGGAGGCGCCGTACCTTGGCCTGCGGCTGGATTTCGACGTCAAGGACATTGCCGCGCTGGCGCTGGAGCTCAAGCTGCGCGAAGTGCTTCCGGTGCGAGCCTCGCAACGCGGGATGTTCACGGGCGAGATCTCCTCCACGCTGCTGGACCCGCTGCTGCGCCTGGTCAAGTTGCTGGCCTCGCCCGAGGACGTGCCCGCCCTGGCGCCGCTGATCACCCGCGAGATCCTGTACCGCCTGCTCAGGTCGCCCGATGGCTGGCGGCTGGCACAGATGGCCGTGGTCGACAGCCACAGCCAGCGGATCACGCAGGCCATCGGTCTGCTCTCGCGCCGGTTTCAGGAGCCACTGCGGGTCGAGGATCCTGATCGGCGAACACGTGGACGCCGCGACCGCCGGACACCGCGTCGGCTACGACAGCCAGTCGCAGTTCAACCGCGAATACAGCCGCTTCTTCGGCTCGCCACCCGCACGCGACGTCAAGCGTCTGCGCGAACTTCAGCTGGGCCGAGCAAGCGGCTGACGAGTCGGGGGCACCCGCGCCCCCGCCGAACCCGCAAATCGATCCGTACGCATGCCAGTGGCGCCGCGCAGCGGCAAGCCACGGGGGACCTTCGTCCCTTCGACCTCACCAATGAGTGGACCCATGAAAAAACGCAAGCTTGGCAACAGCGGTCTCGAAGTCTCGGCCCTTGGCTTCGGCTGCATGGGCATGAGCTTCGGCTATGGCCCGACGTCCCTGAGCCGCGAGGAGCAGATCGACGTCATCCGCGCCGCCCATGATTTCGGCGTGACCTTTTTCGACACGGCCGAAGCCTATGGCCCGTACGTCAACGAAGAACTGGTGGGCGAGGCGATCGCCCCGTTCCGCGCCGGCGTCGTCGTCGCGACCAAGTTCGGCTTCGACATCCGGGACGACCGGATCGTCGGACTGAACAGCCGCCCCGAACAGATCCGCAAGGTCGCCGAAGCCTCGCTGAAGCGGCTGAAGGTCGAGGCCATCGACCTGTTCTACCAGCACCGGGTCGATCCCGAGGTGCCGATCGAGGAGGTCGCCGGCGCGGTCAAGGATCTCGTGGCACGGGGCCTGGTGAAGCACTTCGGCCTGTCCGAGGCCAGCGCCGCGACCCTCCGGCGTGCCCACGCCGTGCAACCCGTCAGCGTGCTGCAGTCCGAATACTCGCTGTGGACGCGCGATCCCGAGCACGGCCTGCTGCAGACGGTGGAAGAACTGGGCATCGGCTTCGTGCCCTGGAGTCCGCTGGGCCAGGGCTACCTGACGGGCAAGGTCAGCGACGACGCCACGTTCGGCGACGCCGACCTGCGCAGCACCTTTCCGCGCTTCGCGCCCGAGGAGCTCAAGGCCAACCGGGCCTTGCTGGCGCTGGTCGCGAAGGTGGCCGAGCGCCAGCGCGCGACCCTGGCGCAGACCGCCCTGGCCTGGCTGCTGGCGAAGAAGCCGTGGATCGTGCCGATCCCGGGCACGCGCAGCTTCGGCCGGCTGGACGAGAACCTCGGTGCCGCGGACCTTCGACTGACCGCCGACGATGTGCGCGAACTCGACGCCGCGCTGGCGAACGCGCCGGTGCGCCAGCCGCGCCTGTCCGAGGCGCACATGGGCTTCATCGACCGCTGAAAGCGCCGACGGTATGCTTCCCACTCGCACACCCTGTGACACCTGGAGCATCCCATGATCGTCGAGCGCATCTGGACCGGCAACGCCTACCGCAACTACAACTACCTGATCGTTTGCCCCGAGAGCGGCGAGGCCCTCGCCATCGATCCCCTGGACCACCAGAAATGCCTGGCCGCCGCCAAGGAGAAGGGCTGGGAGATCACGCAGATCCTCAATACGCACGAGCATCACGACCACACCGGCGGCAATGAGGCGGTGGTCGCGGCGACCGGGGCCAAGGTGATTGCGCACCACCAGTCGGGCTCTCGCATCGCGGGCGTGGATCGCGGCGTCAAGGCCGGCGACGTGATCAAGGTCGGCAAGACCGTCGAGCTCGAATGCCTGGACACGCCCGGCCATACGATGTGCCACATCTGCCTGCGATCCCACACCGAGCAGCCGGCGCTGTTCTCCGGCGACACGCTGTTCAACGCCGGCGCGGGCAACTGCCACAACGGCGGCAATCCCGAGGACCTGTACACCACCTTCGTCGACCAGCTCGCGAAGCTGCCCGACGACACGCGCGTCTACCCGGGCCACGACTACATCGAGAACAATCTGCGCTTCACCCTCGCGCGCGAGCCCGACAACGCGGCGGCCAAGGCGCTGTTGCCCGCCATGACGGGGCATGACCCGGCCAGGGCCCGCGTCACGACGCTGCGCGAGGAGAAGCAGATCAACACCTTCTTGCGCCTGTCCAGCCCGAGCGTCATCGCGGCGCTTCGCGAGGTCTTTCCCGACCTGCCGGAGAAGCCGGACCCGAAGACCGTGTTCGTCAAGCTTCGCGAGCTGCGCAACAAGTGGTGAGCCTGGCGTAGCGGGACGACGGGGTCCAGCTCGAAGAGCTTCCGTGCCGGCGTGATGCGCGCGTTCGGCATGCGATAGGGCGGCAGCGCCGGCGATGACCCTGGGGTCTTCGGCCCTGTGGACAATGGGCGCTGGCCCATGCCCGGGCCGGCTTGATCAGGCAAGGAGCCACTCCATGTCCCAACTCCGCGTTCAGAGCTTCGCCATCTCCCTCGACGGCTACGGCGCCGGGCCGAGCCAGGATCTGCAGAATCCGCTCGGCATCCGGGGCCCCGAGTTGATGGAGTGGTTCTTCCACACCCGCCTGTGGCGCCGGATGCACGGCCATGACGATGGAGAGACGGGCGTCGACAACGGCATCGCCGAGCAGGGCTTTGCCGGCATCGGCGCCTGGATCCTCGGGCGCAACATGTTCGGCCCGGTCCGGGGGCCGTGGCCGGACGAGAGCTGGAAAGGCTGGTGGGGCAACGAGCCGCCGTATCACACCCCCGTGTTCGTGCTCACGCACCATCCGCGGCCGCCGTTCGCGATGGCCGGAGGCACGGTGTTCCGCTTCGTCACCGAAGGCATTCACGCGGCCCTGGAGCAGGCGAGGGCCGCGGCGGGCGGCCTCGACGTTCGCCTGGGCGGCGGCGTGGCCACGGTTCGGCAGTATCTCAATGCGGGACTGATCGACGAGCTGCATCTGGCCGTGCAGCCTGTGCTGCTCGGCTCGGGCGAGCCGCTCTTCCAGGGCCTCGACCTGCCGGCGCTGGGCTATGAATGCGCGGAGTCCGTCGCCGGCGAACGCGCGACGCACGTGTTCTTGCGCAAGGGGACGTGACGCGTCCGGCGGTGCTCAGGTTCGCGCTTCGATCAAGCCGTCGTCGTCGCAAGGCTTTCGAAAACCGTCATCGCCGCGCCATGTTGCCCGGATAGCCTTCGGCGCGCGCAACGCTCCTGCGCGCGAACCGATCGTATGAAAACCTTGCCCATCGTCAGAATCCTCACCACCACGGCGGTCGCCTGGCTGCTCGCGGACAGCGTCCATGCGCAGTCGCCCGCCGGCAGAAGCCGCGCGCAAGCTGAAGTCATCACCGCGGTCCCCGCGCGCGCCGAGGCCAAGGGACACTGATCGGCGCGGCGGCCAGCCGCCGCATGGCAGCGCGTCACAGTCCCGTCACCGGTCGCATCGATAGTCGCGCCGTGGATCCGAATCCCCTCGTGGGATCGGCATCCCCGCCGCATCGCCGTCTCGTGATTTCAATGGACCAGGAGCCTCTTCCATGATGATCCGCCGCTTCGTGCTGACTTGCGCCATGACCGCCGTTGCCTCGGGCATCGGCTTGGCCAGCATCGACGTTCACGCCCGTTCAGACGAACCACCCCAGGGGGTCGCCTCGAACGATCGAGACCGGGACCGGGCCGATGACCGCCACGGCGGTCCGCTCGAGCCGATCAAGGTCAAGATCATCGGCTTCAACGACTTCCACGGCACCCTGCAGTCGCCCGGTACCTTCGGCGTCAATACCGTGGTCCCGGCGGCGCAGCGACCGGCCGTCGGAGGCGCCGAATACATGGCTGCCTACGTGGCTCGCCTGAAGGCGCAGAACGTCCACAACGTGGTCGTCGGCGCCGGCGACTTCATCGGTGCCTCGCCGCTGATCTCCGCGTTGTTCTTCGACGAGCCTGCGGTCGAGACACTGAACAAGATCGGGGTCGAGTTCAATGCCGTGGGAAACCACGAGTTCGACAAGGGCTCGGCGGAACTGAAGCGCCTGCAGGACGGCGGCTGCAAGCTCAGCAACGGGGTTCCCGATCCGAACAGCTGCAAGGGCCTCGGCTCCAATGCACCGGGCACCTTCGACGGTGCGAGGTTCAAGTGGCTGTCGGCGAATGTGTTCGAGACCGCGACCGGCCGCACCGTGCTGCCGCCCTACGGCATCAAGACCTTCCACGGCGCGAAGGTGGCTTTCATCGGCATGACGCTGAAGGGCACGCCCGCCATCGTCACGCCGACTGGCGTCGCGGGCCTGGAGTTCCGCGACGAGGCGGACACGGTCAACGCGCTGATTCCGCGCCTGCGCGCGCAGGGGGTCGATGCCATCGTCGTGCTCGTCCACCAGGGCGGTTTCCAGACCAGCCCGAAC